>CAYYZD010000040.1:0-10457 GCA_964476035.1 uncultured archaeon | reverse complement strand
GGGAGAAATATGACGTATAAATATCTTGAAAGACTAAAAGATGACATATATAATTGCTTACACTGTAGATTATGCACATTCACATGGAAATGGCCAACCAAGGAAGGGTGGCCTCCAGGAGCCTTTGAACCCTCGTGTCCAGCAGGAGAAAAATTCAAATTCGAAACCTTCTTTGCTGGAGGGAAATCTTGGTTAGCAAGAGCCGTACTTGAAGGAGAGGTAGACATTAAAGACCCAGATATAGTTGACATACTCTTTGCATGTCCAACGTGCGCAAACTGCGAACAACAATGCACACTAGAAGAACCCAAAGTCGGATATAGACATAGAATTGTTGCAATAATTGAAGCTTTAAGAGCGGAATACGTAAAAGCTGGAATGGAACTACCTGGAAGACAAAAAGCCTTCGGAGTGCATACCGGCAAAGAACATAACCCCTACATGGAAAAACATGAAGACAGATTGAAATGGCTGCCAAGCGACATTAAACTTCCAGAAAAAGCTGAAATCGTATACTTTGTTGGATGTACATCATCCTACAGGCAAAAACAACTAGCCTTAGCCACTGTAGAAGTATTCAAGAAACTAGGAGTAGACTTCACAATTCTAAAGGATGAATGGTGCTGCGGGTCCCCGCTTCTAAGAACGGGACAATGGGAAACAGAATGGGTCTCAGTAAGCAAAATAGCACAACACAATGTCAACGAAGTTAAAAAGGCTGGGGCAGAGAAAATAGTAACAACATGCGCCGGGTGCTACAGAACATGGAAAATAGACTATCTAGGAGAAGTATATGGGGACATGCTTGGAGCAAAACATGACTTCGAGGTACTACACACAACAGAACTCCTAGAACAACTCATAAAAGATGGTAAACTCGAATTCAAAAAAGAGATCAACATGAAAGTAACTTATCATGACCCATGCCACCTCGGAAGACACTCTGGAGTATACGACACACCTAGAAACGTATTAACCTCTATCCCAGGAATAGAATTCGTAGAAATGCCTAGAAGCAGAGAAGTCTCCTGGTGCTGCGGCTCAGGGGGAGGAGTAAAATCAGGATACTCACAATGGGCAGTAGAAATCGCATATGAAAGAGTAAAAGAAGCAGAAGCTCTAGGGGTAGATGCAATAGTCTCTGCATGCCCATTCTGCTACAGGAATATCGGCGATGCCATAAAAACCTACGGATCCCATCTTAAAATGTACGATATAATCGAATTGGTAAACCAAGCGCTAGGATGAAAATACGCTGAATAATTCAACCCCTAATATCATTTATTTTATCTTCAAAATGCTTAGATTTTAAACTATATGAATTCTAGTAGTGTTCTTTGCGAAGATAAATCAATTAAGTTTGAGAATCTCACACCAATTAGTCTTAACTTTTGTCCACCATTATATATAGTGAAAAATAATTCTTCAACTTTCTTAAGGACCTTTTTCGGATCGAGCGCTATTGAGTTAAATGTTTTGCTTTTTGTATGTGTTTCAAAATTTGAATACCTTAGTTTAACTGTTATCGTTCTAAAAGTTAATTGTTCTTCTTTCACTTTCCTAATGAGATCATCAACAATAGAAGATAACTCTTTTAATATTTCTTCAATGCTGTCAGCGTCTTCTTCAAACGTAATTTCTCTTCCAATCGACTTCCTTGCCTCTTCTTTCACTTCACTATAGTCTTGACCGTTAGCAAGCATAATAAAATAGTAAGCCATGTTTTTACCGAAAACCTCCGCTAATTTCACGGCGTCAAAGTTTGCAAGGTCACCTACAGTCTCTATCCCCAGTTCCCTTAATCGTTCGGCTGTTTTAGGTCCAATCCCATACATTTTCTCCACTGGAAGTGGATGCAGAAATTCTCTTACCTTGTCTGGCTCTACTACGGTTACTTTGTTAGGTTTATTCATGCTAGAAGCCATCTTAGCAACTAGTTTATTTGGCCCAATACCAATTGAACATGTGATTCCAAGTTTTTTCCATATTTCACTTTGCATTTTTCTAGCTAGCTTCTCTGCCTCTTGAAAGTCTCCCACTACATTGGTTACGTCCACGTATGCTTCGTCGATGCTAACTCTCTGAATTTTCCGCGAATATTTTCGTATAATCTCTATTGTCCTTTGTGAAAATTCATGATACTTATCAAAACGTGGTCTAACATAAATTCCATCGGGGCACAATTTGTATGCTTTTGAAATGGGCATGCCGGAATGTATACCGAACTTTCTTGCTTCGTAGTTTGCTGTTAAAACAACTCCTCTACCCTTTCCACCCTTAGGGTCGGCTCCAACAATTAAAGGTTTTCCTCTATAGTCAGGGTTAAGACTTTCTTCAACTGAGGCATAAAATGCATCCATGTCAACATGAAAAATTATTCTTCTTTTCACGTTCATCACTTTAAACCACAGTGAGCCATTTCTCTACATTTAATTTCAATTATTTCCAATAAACTATTATGATACCTTAGAATACGTTTAATTTTAAATATGAATTTACTGTTAACTTTTGCAAAGGTTCTATTTCAAACTCCAACTATAAAATAGGAGATCCAGTAGATAGTGTATAAGATTGAAGCCTAACCATCAACTTTTTTCATCTTTGCTAAAAACGTGACTACACTGAAACCCATATCTCCAGCTCACCAATAACACCAATTTTCACAATCTTAACCTCATAATACGATTTTAAATTTTAAGTGTATAAACATGATAGGAGGCTATTTAAAATTTTAAAATATAAGCTGTAATTATTTACTTCTTTCACGCAGTTATAAAACTTTGCTAAAAAGTCGGATTACCGCTGTTTAGAGTATCTAATTAATTGAGAAATAAAAATAGTAAGCTTTGGAACGGTTTACACGGTCTTGGATCAGTAACATATTTTAAACTGGTTAAATTGCTTTTTAATGATTACCGGGATCCTGCTTTCTTTAGTTCTTCTTCCCTAAGTACTCTTCGAAGCACTTTTCCAACTATTGTCTTAGGTAGTTCATCTCTAAATTCAACAATTCTTGGATACTTGTATGGTGCCATTCTTTCCTTAGCCCACTCAATAATATCCTTCTCGGTAACTTTGCCTTTGTACTCTTCTTTTAATGCAACAAAAGCTTTAATTGTTTCTCCCACTTCTGGATCAGGTACTCCAACTACTGCGCATTCCTTAACTGCCGGATGCTCATATAGTACTTCCTCTACCTCTCTTGGATACACAGAATATCCCTTGTATTTAATTAAGTCCTTTTTACGGTCAATTATGTAGAAGAAACCTTCCTCATCCGCCTTTGCAATGTCTCCTGTTCTTAGCCAGGTCTCACCGTTAATGGTCATAAACACGTTCTTTGTTTCCTCGGGTCTATTCCAATAACCCTTCATCACTTGGGGACCTTTAACAACAAGTTCTCCGACTTCGCCAGGTGGAAGGAACTCGTCCTTTTCTAAATCGGCAATTGCTGCATCTGTGTTTGGTACAGGTATGCCTATGCTTCCAACCTTTCGTTTACCCTTCAACGGATTGCAATGTGTAACTGGCGATGCTTCGGTTAACCCATATCCTTCACAAATCTTCGCACCAGTTAGTTCTTCAAACGTCTTTTGAATAGCTACCGGCAGTGGACCTGCTCCGCTAATACCAGCACGTAGCGAGGATAAGTCGTACTCTTTTACTTTTGGATGTATGTTAATAGCATTATAAATCGTTGCGACTGCTGGAAACAATGTAGCTTTATACTTTTGAATAGCTTTCATTACCTCTTCAGGATCAAAGCGTGGAAACACTATTACTTTTGCCGCCGCCGCTGAAGCAAGGTTCATAACGACTGTTTGACCATAGATATGGAACCATGGTAAAACTCCTATCGCTACTTCTTTACCCTCTTCAAAATCAGGTATCCAAGACTTTGTTTGAAGGGCGTTTGCAACCAAGTTATGGTGTGTTAGCATTGCTCCTTTCGGTAAACCAGTTGTACCACCCGTGTACTGAAGAACTGCAATATCCTCCTTTGGATTTACATCTACTTTCGGTGGTTCCGGTGGGTATTCTTTAAGTAAATCCATCAGATAGTATATGCCGGGACCCTTTGGCACTTTTAACGTTTTAACTTTGCCAAGTAATTTCCCTAAAATTCTTTTTATTGGAGGTAGATAATCGGCTAGAGAAGTTATAATAATGTTTTTCAAAGCCGTGTCACGCTTAGCTTCCTCTACAACAGGGTAAAGTAAATCTAAAGCCACTATAGTCTCAGCTCCACTATCTTTAAGTTGGAAGTTCACTTCTCTAGGCTTGTACAGAGGATTCATTGGTGTGACCGTGGCTCCAGCCTTAAGTGCACCATAATATGCGATTGCAAACTGCGGGCAATTTGGTAGGAAAAGGGCAACTTTATCCCCTTTCTTAACACCCATTTTACTCAATGCTGTTGCAAATCTGTCGCTTGCTTCGTCAAGTTCTTTAAATGTCACTTCTTTTCCAAAAAACACAAATACGACTTTGTCCGGGTATTTTTTCGCCGTTTCCCTCAGCAGTTCGAAAAGAGGTACCTCGGGTATTTCTATTTCCTTTGGTATGTCTTCAGGATACCATTGGAACCAAGGTTTTTCTTCTTTAAATGTCAAGTTTCCCTCACCCCATATTGGTGGTTTATTGTCATGAATAGTTAGTCATATGTCAAACTATTAATATTTTACCCTTAATTTTTAAGTTCAAAAATTTCCTACAAATCTTTGTAAAATAATGACAACAAGTCAACTATAAGGAGGCTTAAAATCGGAGGTGACTCAAATAAATAAAAATTGAACAGCTGAAAGCAGTAAATTTATTTTTATTGAAAACAAATTGCACTATAATCAACCTGAAACCAAGTGTTTAGGAATTCTATTTTATTAAGTATATTTTCTTTCCTCCTCTCCACGCATGAGTTATTTCTCCTTTCCTTTCTAGGTCTTTCAAATATGCCTTGACGACATTTAATAACCATAATAATCGATAACGTTCCTGTTCACTATATAGCATTAATGCAAGTTCTTCTACGGTCATTGGTTTTTCTCGGAGGAGTTCAAGTATTTCTTTTTCCTTCGACAATTTTCTCTGAATTAGTTCCCTTATTCTTTTTTCAGGGTTGTACACCACTGGACCATGAGCTGGCAAAATCAATTTTGGTTGCAACTTTAAAAGTTTTTTTAGAGAATCTATGTAAATAGAAACGTCGCCACAAGGCAAACCTATCCACGTAGATCCCTCACCCACAACAACATCCCCGCTGAATAGCACCCTCTCTTCTTCTAAATATAGGCTTATGTGGCATGGTGTATGACCAGGAGTATGAATAACTCTTAAAGAATACCCTCCAACATTTATCTCATCATTTTCTTCCAACACTGTATCTACGTTAACTGGCTCCGCCTCACAAAGACCTCGAAGAAAAATCTTAATGAAAGAAGAAATGTCATCTTTAAATCCGTAGTAATTGACTGTTAATTTCTTTAAATCCGAAAGAACTGGAACAGCCAATCTATGCGCTGCAACACTTGTATCCAGTTTTCTTTTTAGCACAGCAGCGCCAGCAAAATGATCTGGATGCGCATGAGTAATTATTACTTTCTCTAATCCATATTTCCCAGTAACTCGCTTGATTTCATTTAGAAGCTTTTCTATGGATTCGCGAAAACCGTACCCAGCGTCTATTAAGATAGGTTTTTCACTATTTAACAAATAGACATTGATATTTGGCAGAAACATTTTTCCAGGTAATTCCACTAAATAAATGAAATCTTTTAGAGGCACAGTCAACCCCACAAATGCAGCAGATACATCAAAAAACTGTTTAAATCGCAACTGTAGAAGAAAATGTCAAAATTGGAAAGAAATTATAATGAAGTCGGTGTTAACGTTGTTTACCCGGTTGGTAGAACCCCCGCGGTAAACGCAAGCTTCATTAAGACTGGTATTTCATGTGCCGAGCCAATGATCGTTAGTTTTCCTTCCTTTAAGAGAGTGCTCCATTTCGTTTTACCTGTAGCCATTGCGCTCCAGCTTTCAACATCTGTTCTAATTAGTAGATCAGGTGCTGGATATTCACCTTCCTCAAATCTAACTTCCTCTGGAGTAAACACGAGATAGAATTTCTTTTCTCCGAAGTCGAAAGCAAATATTTTCCCATAGTATCCTTTAAGCCACTCTTGCACCATTTTCTTAGCGGTTTCCTTAGTGTTTAACGCTTCTACAAGCTTTTTCATTTGTTCAATCAGCTTCTCCAAACTCGCCATTTTAATCTCCCCCAACCCTATTTTTCACACCACTCTTTTATCGCTTGGAGCGCCGCTTTCCTAATAGTCGTAGCTGAAATCTTACCAAACTTCTCAACCACTTTTGCCTCAAACTTCTCCCTTAGCTCCGGCGACAGCACTATGAATATATGCATGTTATTTTCCTCTAAGAACCACTTTGCAATACTACTCATAAACGCGAATTCCTTACTTGTCAACCATTTCGGCAAATCTTCCTTCGTTATTACAGATTTTCCAAGAAACTCACTCATTTACATCCCTCCTCCAACTACTCCCAATAATCTTGTTCCAATACAGGTTTAGAAAATATCCCAACCTTCTTTTCAACTTCTCTTAAGCCATCCTTAGTCTTCTCAAATATCTTAAAGCCCATGGGAAAATCCAAAGCAAATCTCTGAACGCCGTACTTAACTCTGCCAACCGTTAAACCTCCACCACCTTTAGCCCAAGACTCCAGAACCAACTTACAGAACTCGTCGAGACTCAACCCCATTTTCTTAGCCCAATCTTCGAGCTTCTTCTTAACTTCTGGATCAAGTTCAAATGAAACAGGCATAAGTGAACACCACCTCTACTTCTTCTTTCTTAAAGCCTCCCTAACGTACGGTCTACCCCAATATTCCTCAAATGTAATCGCTTCAAGCGGGTATCTCGCTGGGCCAAGCTCCCTTGCTCTCTTAGGCCAACCGATGCAGAAGGCTGTTATCGGCCTCCAGTTTCTAGGTATTCCAAAGAATCTAGCTACCATTTCTCTTCTACGTTCATCTCCAATGCAAACGAAACTATCCCATCCCGCTCCTAGACCCAAGGCTGTACAGGCTAGCCACATGTTTTGAATAGACATGGCGAAAGCCATATCGGTAATTTCTTTAAGCGATGTAGGCACGTAGGGAATATCATACCATTGGTCACTTGTACATGCAAGTATAACAACATCCGCTTCTTCAGGGTATCTGAAAAGTCTTCCATCGAACATACGTTCAACAACGTCAACTCTTGCTTCCTTACCTATGTACCACAGCCTATCTGAGGGCATTTCATATTTTGCCATGCCGAAGGCCATTGAACTTGTTTCCTGAGCCATGTCAGCGAGGAATCGCTTGCTTTCTTGATCTCTAATCACTATAAATTTCCATGGTTGCACGTTTTCCGGTGAAGGCGCATATCGAGCTGCATCCAAAACTTTCTCAATCATCCAGTTTGGAACCTTCTTATCCTTTTGGAACTCCCTAATAGATCTCCTCAAATATATGGCATCAAATACATCCACGCCATTCATCCCCCATTTCAATCTATTAGCGAACATAAAAATAAGTAAAACTAACTATATATATTGTATGGTATTCAAAACTTTTAATATGAGAAAATTGTAAATTAATGTGACCAGACATGACAAATGTAGACCAAAACATCCTTAAAGCAGCGGAAATGATCAACGAAGCTAATAAAATTGTCGCGTTAACAGGTGCAGGTATATCGGTTGAAAGCGGAATACCAGATTTCAGAGGACCATCAGGACTATGGAAAAAATATAACCCCGAAATAGCTTCAATCTCATTCTTCCAAAAGAACCCTGAAGAATTTTGGAAATTTTCCTTGGAAGTTTGGAAGACCTTAAAACGCGCCAAACCAAACCCAGCTCACAAAGCCCTAGCCGAGCTAGAAAAAATGGGAAAACTTCAATGCATTATAACTCAAAATATAGATGGTCTTCACCAAAAGGCTGGAAGCAAGAAGGTCTTAGAAATTCACGGTTCAGCAAACTGGTTGATCTGCACTGTTTGTAGAGCAAGGCATCCAAGTGAAAAAGTAATAAAGCAAATTAAATCAGGAATGAAAGTTCCGATATGCGATCTATGTGGAGGATTCCTACGTCCAGATGCTGTTCTCTTCGGAGACATGTTGCCACAAGACGTTTTTAACGAAGCAGTAAATGAAGCTTCTACAAGTGATTTAATGCTGGTTGTTGGCTCATCTCTAGTGGTTTTCCCAGCAGCTCAAATACCAATTTTCGCTATGAGAAACGGTGCAAAAACAATTTTAATTAACTTAGAGAAAACGTGGTTCGACGAGAGGGCAAACATAGTCATTCACGGAAAAGCTGGAATCATTTTACCAAAAATTGTAAAAAGCCTCAAAAAACTTTAAAAAACAGATGACAGTCAATTAACTCCATATTTATGTCGACTGGTAAACATTGAAATTTAATAACTAAAACCTCTTCTGCAACATGCAGCATTATACGTAATTTATGAAGCACAGCCACGTAATAACACGAAAATATAAGTATTAACATAGACTTCTTAGGTTGCTGCCTCATTCTTATACTTTCGGTTGATACTGAAATGACATAAGTCTCCTTAGGTAAAATTTATAATTATGATCGTTCTCAAATTATAGATTAAGGGGAATGCGGGAGGTTTTTTATGAGTGCGTACAATTACCAACTAATTATTAAACATCTATTAGAAGACGGAGTTAATAGAGAACCTAAGAAAGAGATCGTATATCGAGACATTGTACGATACACGTGGGCAGATTTCTATGAAAGGGTTAAAAAACTTGCAAACGCATTACAAGAGTTAGGTGTAAAGAAGGGAACTAAGGTTGCAGTTCTAGATTGGGACACGCACAGGTACTTAGAGCTTTATTTCGCGGTCCCCATGATGGGAGCAATACTACACACTGTAAACCTGCGGCTTCCACCTGAACACATACTCTACACCGTAAAACATGCTGAAGACGAAGTTTTAGTCATACGAGACGAATTTCTACCGCTAGTTGAAAGAGTTAAAGATCTACTTCCGAAAAGCCTAGAACTCTTTATAATAACTTCAGATACAGGTAAAGCTTTGGAAACAAAGCTAGAACCAGCATATGATTACGAATCAATCGTAGAGAAAGCCTCACCTGATTACGAGTTCCCAGATCTAGACGAAAATACCAATGCAACCCTCTTCTACACTTCAGGAACAACAGGGCTTCCAAAGGGTGTAATATTCAGGCATAGAGATTTAGTGTTACATACGCTTTCCGTTGCAGTGTCTTCATTATTCCCATCGATAGTGAGATTATCATCCCAAGACACAATAATGCCCCTCGTACCCTTCTTCCACGTGCACTCCTGGGGGATTCCATACCTCGCAGCTTTTCTAGCTGTGAAGTTTGTTCTACCAGGTAGGTATGAATGGGGCTATATTCTTGAACTCATGCGAAAAGAAAAAGTCACATATACCTACGGAGTACCGACAATACTCCACGCGCTTGTAAACCATCCGAAGGCTGAAGAGTATAGAGATGTATTTTCCAGATTAAAAATGCTGATTGGCGGCGCAGCTCTTCCAAGAGGACTGGCTATGAGAGCTAGACAGCTGGGAATGAAAGTTATAGCTGCATACGGCTTATCAGAAACATGTCCAGCTCTTACAGTAGCTGGATACAAAGAACACATGCTTGATTGGCCAGAGGAAAAGAAGTTCGATGTAACCTTGAAGACAGGTTTTCCGTTCCCCCTCGTAAAAATAAGAGTTGTAAACGAGAAAGGCGAAGATGTGCCAAGAGATGGGAAGACAGTTGGTGAGGTAGTAACACGTGCACCCTGGTGTACTCGTGAATACTACAAGGATCCTGAGAAAACAAAGGAGCTATGGAAAGACGGATGGCTTCACACGGGAGACAGCGGTGTCTGGGATGAGGACGGCTACATACAGCTAGTTGGTAGAATTAAGTTTGTAATAAAGAGTGGTGGGGAATGGATATCACCACTAATCCTAGAGGATCTGATAAGTACACATCCAGCTGTCTCCGAAGTTGCAGTGATACCTGTCCCGCACGAGAAATGGGGCGAAAGACCAGTAGCAATAATTGTTCCAAAAGCAGAGTATAAGGAAAAGATAACCGAGAATGAGATGAGAAAATTCATGGAAAAACTGGCAGAAGAAGGTAAAGTTGCAAAATGGTGGATCCCAGACCGCTTTATCTTCGTAGAATCAATGGCTAAAACAGGAACTGGAAAAATAGACGTAATGAAGCTAATAGAACAGTATAAGAGCCTTAAACTCGAGTAACAATATTTCACTTCATTCCTCATTTTATTTTTGGTTTAGTTTTACTTCTATTTTTGTGCATATGTTCATAATTAATTTTAAATATGTTAGGTTGTCCTAATATTTT
>CAYYZD010000039.1:0-10640 GCA_964476035.1 uncultured archaeon | reverse complement strand
GGGAAAAAATATTAAATTTGAGTAATTTTTTGAATAAATCAGCTTCGGATCTATCGCTGTTTTTTAATAACTCGGTTTCTGAAATTAGAAATAGCATCGAATACAATTTAAATACTTGGTGGGAAGAGGAAGAAAAACAGTTGAGTGATCTTCTGGAGAAAAACAGGAATTTAATGGCCTCTTCGAAAACTATTGCCACGGAGTCCTTGGATAAGGCAAGCAGCGAAATAGTTAACAAATTATCTTCTCTAAAAAACGCGGTATCGGAATTGCTGAAAGACATAAATCTAAATGTAAACAACTATTTACAGAAAGATTTAGAGAGGGTGAAAGAAGAAATTTCTTCGGCTAGAGAAGAAACTAACCAATTATTATTGGAAAATCTCAGCGATTATGAAAAGATATTAACAACTCTGGAGAAAAATACTATTAGCGTTCTTAATACGAGTATAACAGCTCTTATGGAAACACAAAGTATTGTAGAGGAGGGTATTCAATCTAAACTTACTTCAACATTAGAAAACTATCAATTAACAGTAAGAGACCTATTAGAAAGCACCACAAAAGCTGTCAGAACTATTAAAGAGGCCGTTGAAAGTGAGATATCAAGTTTAAAGGCAAAATTTCAAAGCGAGTTAAATGTCCATGTAGAGAAATTTGCAGAAGAAATGAACACGTTAAAAAAAGAGGTAGAGAAGATTGTTTCATCAAGTCTATCAAAACTTAAAGAACACACAGATACAGCGAAAAAGACTGTGAGAGAAACTATTTCAACAGCTCTTAATGATATAAAAATGATTGTTGAAACCTTAGAGAAGAAGCTTACTTCAACCGAGAAACACTTTAGCGAGGCAATCGAAGCAGAGGCTGGCAGAGTCGTTGAATCGATCAATAGCGTAAGAACAGCATCCGAGGAAAAAATAGCTGAATATGAGCAATTGCTTAGAACCGTAGCTTCTCAGGTCGAACAGTCGGCTTTAACCACTATACATAGCTGCTTCCAAGAATTTTCAAAAGGCTTGGAAGCCGCGGGAAGCAACATAACCACAAATCTTGAAATAAACCTAAATACTTTGAACCAAGTAATTAACGCGGTAAGAGATGACATCAGTGGAGCTTTAGCTGGTTGGAAAACTTCCACTTCACAGGAAGCTAAGAAGTTAGAAAAAACTGTTAAGAGAACCATTTCGCAAGTTGTAGAAGAGTACAGAATCAAGAGTGAAAGAGTTAGAGGCGATCTTCAGAAAAAACTACAACAGCTTCTAGAAGATAGGGAAATTGAAGTAAAAGATCTTAGCGAAAAACTTCAGTCCTACACATTGGATGTAGAAACTAAGTTGGAAAAAATACTATCGGCAGACGCTATACAGCCCCTTATTGAAGAGGGAAAACGGACAATTGAAGAGACCATCTCTTCCCATATGCAAAAAACTGAAGACATTTTTGATCATATCGAAAAAATAAAGAGAATTACTAGCGAAATAATTGAAGATACTAGAAGAAAATTGGATGGTACCTTGCAAAAAACTGAAAATTACACCGTGAATTTAGCTAAAGAAACCCAGGAAACAATCAGCAACCTTCTTGATGCATTAACAAAGGCAACAGATGAAGCTGAAGAAAAACTTCCAAGCACGATGTTAGAACATCTTACAGGCTTTAAAGAGACGTGGATTGATAGTCAAAAGAGTATTTTAACTCAGTTACAGAGTGGTAATGAAAAGTTGATTAATAGACTCGCGGAAACTAAGGAAAAAATTACAGAGATCTTGAATACATCTTCTAAAACACTCATCACGTCAATTGACACGTTAAAGGAGTCAATGCCTGCTGTTTTTGACGACCAACTGCAAAAATTTGAGACCTCTATAAGCAATTTTAAAAACTTACTGGAAGGAAGCGTGAAAGAGAGAGAACAGAAGCAAGCTGAAGCATCTGCAAATATCGAAAAGGCATTAGAAGAAGCTATAACAACGGTCGAACAGGATCGATATAACTTGTTCGAGAAGTTGGATGAAAGTAGGGCAACCTTAGTCACAGGTGTCTCAGCGCTAGCAACCAACTTCGTTAATGATGTTGTAGACCACACATTTCAGTCATTATTGGCATACGTTAACAAACATGCTTCAAAAACTGTCAACTTACGTAAAAAGATAGAAGAAGACTTGGCAGAAATCCCTAAAGAATTTAAGATTATCGTAGAAAAGCTAAACATAGAAGGTATTATAGGGGAGATTATAGGGAAAACAGCGGAGACTAAAGAAATATTGACAGGTATTTGGGAAGAAATAAGAAAAATTAAGCCATTAGAAATCGAAAGAATCTGGTACATAGCGGGTAAGGATGCTATTTTCACGTACATTAAGGATGTAATAACTCGTACCGAGAAAAGTTTAACGCTTGTACTACCAAGTTTTAATGAAATCTCATTATTTGAAGATCAGATTAAAGAACTAAAACCTCCAAAGAGAATTTACATAATTACCGATGTAAAAATAGCTGAAGACGCCGCTAAAATTAGGGAACTACTAAAGTTGAAAAATATTAGATTAAGATCAAGGAGTCAGAGAGATTGCTATGGAATTATAAGAGATAGGAAAGAGATGCTTATCGCTCCAATATCCGAAAAAGAAGAAGTAGTAGCATTAGTCACTGATAAACCTGAATATGTAAAATTGTTTCAAAATCTCATTGGAGGTACATGGATTAAGCAAAGCAAAAGTATAGGGGTAAAAGATCTACGAAAAACCGGGAAAACACGTAAATAATATCTATATTTTTAATATTGACATATTTGCCATAATTGGCAGAAATATCAAAATGCAATTTTAGAAAAAAGGAAAAATAAGGTTCGTAGCAGGAAACCGTGTGCATCATAAGGTTCTTAAGTTCGATTCAGTACAAAATTTTGCTGGAATGTTTAACCAGCAACATACCAACTCTTAACGGCACTCCCGATGTTACAGAACCTGAACGGAAACAAGCTGATGGGGAGGGTGAATTTAGCAATGGCAAGCTCCTCGACGGCTATAATGGTTGTTTATGTTTTGATTTTGGTTATGGTGTATGCTCTCATTATAACGGAGATTGTTCATAAAAGTATAGCAGCCTTAATCGGAGCAGCAATGGGCGGTGTGGCTGGGTTTTTGTTCGGTCTTTTTAACGCTCAAGATGTTGTAGGGTTTGTTGATCTTAGGACGCTTGGAATAATCATTGGAGTAATGATTTTAGTAGAGGTGTCAAGGGGGAGTGGGCTTTTTCAGTTTATTGCTTTGAAGGCTATTAAGGCAAGTGGTTATAGGCCTAGACGCTTATTTGTGATCTTCTGCCTACTTACAGCCTTTCTTTCGGGAATCATTGGTAATATTACAGCTATGTTAATTGTTGGAACTTTAACAGTACTTACGCTTACGCCGCTTGGGGTAAATCCTATTCCCTTCCTTATTGCTGAAGTAATTATATCAAATGTTGGAAGTTTAATGACATTAATAGGTGGAATTCCACCAATTTTAGTTAGTAGTGCAGCAGGTTTATCTTTCCTCGAGTTTACGATTTTTTCTATGCCCTTTTGCATAACCTTGGTACTTATCACAACAAACATCCTTTTAATTATATTTAAGAACGAGGTTCCAGCGAGGTTTGAATTTGATATTGCAGTTTTCGAAGAGATGGATCCATGGGTCGTTGTCACAGATAAAAAGCTCTTTTGGAGAAGCCTAATAATACTCGCTTTAACTATAACTCTTTTCGTAATTTATGATAAGCTACATTTAACACTTGAATTTGCTGCAATGCTCGGTGGAATTTTGCTTCTCTTTTTAAGTGGAGTTGACCCGGAGGAAGTTTTTAAAAATCTTGAATGGGGTACAATATTCTTCTTTATAGGTTTCTTTGTCCTAATAGGTTCAATTGAAAAGAGCGGGCTTCTGGAGGAGATTGCAGAGGGACTCTCCCATGTAGCTGGTTCAAACCTTGTAATTGCAATGTTAATGCTAATTTGGATTGGTGGGTTGCTTTCAGCTGTCATCGACAACATCCCTGTTACTCTAACTTTGATTCCTGTTGTTAAGGATTTGTCTGTTTTGACTGGTTTGAATATTACGCCCCTTTGGTGGGCACTTTTATACGGCGTAGTACTTGGTGGGAACTTTTCTCCACTTGCGAGCCCTTGCGGTATTATTATGCTTGGTATTGCGAAGAAGGAGGGGTACGATATATCTTTTAAAGAATTTGTGAAAATAGGTGCGCCACTTGCAATACTACAGATTTTTATTAGCTTCATATATGTTATATTCGCATTTGGAGGCTAAAAGCTATCTGAAAAGGAAATCAGTGAAAAGAATGAAATGAAACATTTACGAGAATACCAGCATAAGAACTTGCAACTAACGAAGATAACTAGATATTGCGATCAGCAATTACACCGTTCTCGTACAATTGACAAGGTGTTAGCTTAATCGCTAAAACTTACCACCATAAGATTCTTAAGTTAGATTTCGCAAGAAACTATGTTAATGAAAATCTAAAGTGACGAAGTATTTCTCCTAATCTAATCCCTTTGCAAGTCAACGGCAGGTGAATAAGTTAATAAAAATTGAATAGATTTCTTATCGAAGTTTTAAATAAGGTGCCTTTCGATGGTTGTCTCTCCACCCCTTGTAATGGTTGTTTATGTTTTGATTTTGGTTATGGTGTATGCTCTCATTATAACGGAGATTGTTCATAAAAGTATAGCAGCCTTAATCGGAGCAGCAATGGGCGGTGTGGCTGGGTTTTTGTTCGGTCTTTTTAACGCTCAAGATGTTGTAGGGTTTGTTGATCTTAGGACGCTTGGAATAATCATTGGAGTAATGATTTTAGTAGAGGTGTCAAGGGGGAGTGGGCTTTTTCAGTTTATTGCTTTGAAGGCTATTAAGGCAAGTGGTTATAGGCCTAGACGCTTATTTGTGATCTTCTGCCTACTTACAGCCTTTCTTGGAGGAATTATTGGCAACATAACTACCATGTTAATTGTTGGAACTCTTACCGTACTTACACTTGTGCCGCTGAGAATAAACCCTGTGCCCTTTCTCATAGCGGAGGCGATTATCACAGATATTGGGAGTTTAATGACACTAATCGGAAATATACCTGCAATTTTAATAAGTAGATCAGCAGGGTGGACTTTTCTTCAATTCACCCTGCTATCTATGCCTTTTTCTTTAACATTAGTTTTTGTTGTAACAAATATTCTTTTATTTAGGTTTAAAGGCGATATTCCGAAAACGTTTAAAAGTGAGATGACTATTTTGGAAGAGATGGATCCATGGGTCGTTGTCACAGATAAAAAGCTCTTTTGGAAAAGCTTGATAATATTAGCTCTCACAATAACTCTCTTCATAATATATGATAGGATAGGTCTCACACTTGAGGTCGTTGCTATGTTGTGTGGAATTTTGCTTCTCTTTTTAAGTGGAGTTGACCCGGAGGATGTTCTTGGAAACTTAGATTGGGGTACAATATTCTTCTTTATAGGTTTCTTTGTCCTAATAGGTTCTGTTGAGAAAAGTGGGCTTCTGGAGGAGATTGCAGAGGGACTCTCCCATGTAGTTGGATTTAACCTTTTAATTGCAGTATTAATGTTGGTTTGGATTGGTGGGTTGCTTTCAGCTGTCATCGACAACATTGCTATGACATTAACTTTGATTCCTGTTGTTAAGGATTTGTCTGTTTTGACTGGTTTGAATATTACGCCCCTTTGGTGGGCACTTTTATACGGCGTAGTACTTGGTGGGAACTTTTCTCCACTTGCGAGCCCTTGCGGTATTATTATGCTTGGTATTGCGAAGAAGGAGGGGTACGATATATCTTTTAAAGAATTTGTGAAAATAGGTGCGCCACTTGCAATACTACAGATTTTTATTAGCTTCATATATGTTATAATTATGTTTGGAGGATAAGAAATGTCTGAGGAAGAGAAAACGCCAAAGTTGAAATCGAAAACTAGAGAGGAATTAATTGAAAAGTTTATGGAAGAAGTATCGAGAGTTAAACCAGCCTTTGAAGTACTCAAAGTAGTTCCAACAATACCGGAAATACATAGAATTATGATAATTATTAGTGACTTTGAGAAACATAACAACGCCATTCTCACGGGAGAATTTTTAGCAAAGAAGTTTAACGCCGAAATCTCGGTGATATCCCTAATAGATACCGTCAGGGAGAGACCAGAAGACTTACCAGAACTGGTTGAGAGGACTAAGAACGAGGTTCATAGAGCTGCTAAACATATAGTTGTTGAGGGAATATCGCTATCGGGAGAAGTGGTGAAAGAGGGTATCGTATCGGAAAAGCTTGCAGAAGCCATTAAAGAGGAGAAAGCCGAGCTAGTGGTTGTACCTAAACATTACGGTGAAGTGGTGCCACCGAAGGAGGAGGAAATACGGCTGGGAATGGTAACTGAACATTTGATATGGAGAATGCAGCTACCTGTAATGGTTGTTGAGGAAGGAGTTGAAGCCTCTGGGGAAACTTTTAATAAAGTCATAATTTTAATTAAGGGGACGGAGAAAAAATTGGATAATTTAGGTTACGGGGTAGCTTTAGCTAAACCTGATGGAAAGATTTATTTACTGTCGGTAATTGACGCTGAAGAGGTTCAATTGAGAGCGGAGGCAAGTGGAAAAAGTATAACCAATGTTGCAGATGAGTTAAGGAAGAGTAGGGAAGAGCTTTTGGCCGTAGCTGCCAAGAATATTAGAAACCTTGGGATTAAGGACGTTGAAATTAGGGTTAAAGTAGGGTCTCCAGTTGAGGAAATTCTAAGGGAACTGAAAGACATAGGTGGTATTATAGTTATAAATAAGGCTGCGGAAGAGATTGATAAATTGGGAAGGGTGGCTGAATACATTGTAAAGAAGTGTAATCTCGTATTACTGGCTCCAACTAAGTAAGTTCCTGTCTAATTGCTTTAATGTTTTTAATATTACATTCTCTTCCTTTAATGATTTTAACATCTAAATTCCCACATTTTGGACATTTCAAAAACATAATTGGGTATACTGTATGATATTCAGGTCCGTTATAGCTTATTTTACCAGTGTAGCCACAATTATCGCATTGAATTTCAGGCTGAACAATTTCTATTCTAATTTCTGCATCTTGAGCTATTGTGTTTTCTGAAAGGATCTTTAAAGCGAATTTGAGCTGATCTGGATTAAGAAAAGTTAATTTTCCAATTTCAAGATTTATTTCCAATATTTTCTTGACTTCATTTTCCTTGGCTACTTTCATCACTATGTTAAAGATTTGTTGGGCCATTGAAAACTCGTGCATCGCAGTTCACTTTAAACCTTCAAACTCCTACCTTATTTAATCTTTTCGTCAATATTTAATATTCATCTCTTGTAGGCATTTGATTGTTTTATTTGTTTTCAGTTTACGTTGAAATGGAAGGGCGAAATTCTTCTGAAATCTGTTCTGGTAATGGAAGAACTTTAAATGCGTAGAAGGCTACTATCAATGCAAAGATGGTAACCGCAAGTTCGGTTAAAACTATGTTTTGTGTTGAATAGGCAATTGTTACAGCCATGAAATCAACTATAGTATGAATTACTATGGCTAAGTAGAGGTATAATTTCTTTTTAAGAGCTTGAAAGACGATGAAGGTGAGTGATACGTGTAAAAGAGTTGCAATCCATCTTTCAAATGCTCCCGTAAGGTTTTTCATAAAAAATTCAAAAGGCGAAGCATAGGACGGAAGTTCATGTACGGATATACCTAAATCTAGTAAAACAGCTATTAAAACTATTGATAAAACGTATATTATGAAGGCTTCAAAGAACCCCCATCCTAAACCCATGGAAAAAATGTGAGCATTGCTTCTCCTAAACTTATTCCATTTCTTCATGAAGAAATATCTAAAGAGTTCTTCGAATAAACCAGCAAGTATAGCTGCATAGGCGAAATAAACTAAGTCCCATGGAAACATTGATTTCGCTAAGAGTAAGGGTGTTCTTACAATCAATGCTAAAAGCCATGTTACACCTCCAATAATAAAGATAACCCATAACTCTGTTTTAAATCTAGCCTTATAGATGAAAAAACCTAAAATTGGTCCTAAGGCTATTACAGATAATAGAAGGGCATAAAAGGTATATTCTAACATTTATTATCACCTACATTCAACCCTGCTAACAGTATTTACAACTTCCTTTTACGATTATTTTAACATATCTACCAAATTTTCGATTCGCTTGATCAACGATAAATTTTGTTTTTAGATTTTAAATTATTAAAAATAGGGGATATTGGTAAAAGATTTTATGGTTTAATCTTCTTTTTCCTTTTGTTCCTTTAATTCTTGTTGTGATTCTTTTAGTTTTAGTATTCCAAGTGTTTGAAGTGGTTCAAATCTCATCTCCACCTCATTCTTCAAGTTTAGCTAAAAATCCATAAGAATGTGAAAATACGTATGGTTTGAACAACATGCAGATTTCTTCCGTCTTGCGTTATTCAGATACGTCTTAGTTTAGGTCGTGTAGAAATGTCATAGATGAACTTAGGAAAACAATGTCTTGAACTGGTTGCTCAAATAAAAGAAATAAAACACTATGGATATAAACCAGGCAATGTTTCAATATGTTTTACTTGGTTCATATATTATTTTTCCTGTAACGTCAATAACTTTTATTCCCTTTAACGTTTTTTCAGCTTCTATTTTAAATTCTTCGGACCTTAAGACATTAAGAAAATCTTGAACAGACCTTTTACTCATGCTATCGATAGAGATCAAAAAGTCGTAGTTTTCACTAGTAATTGGGATGAATTCTAGGTTGAACATTTCTGCAACTGTTTTAATGCCTAATCCTACGTCAGCTCTTCCGTGAAGGACTGCAGACGCAACTGCACTATGAGTTTTTGCCTCTACATCGTAACCTTTAATTTTGCTAGTAAGTTCCTCAAAAGTCAAACCAAGTTTTTCGGCAAGTTTTCTAAGCTCAATGTCAATAAGAGTTCTTGTTCCTGATCCTTTATTTCTATTGATAAATCTGATGTCCTCTCTTAGAAGGTCAGAGAATCCTCGGATTTTTTTGGGATTACCTTTGGTAACGATAAATCCCTGTTCTCTGATGTATCCTCTAACTAGAACAGCCTTGTCTTTGAGTCCAAATTTTTCGATAAATGGAATATTATATGTTCCCGTTTTTTCATCAAGTAGATGAACGCCTGCGATATCTGCTTCTCCACGCTTAATAGCCATAAAGCCTCCGGTAGAGCCGACATTAAGAATTCTAACATTGATGTTTGGCCAATGTTTCCTCATAAGTCTATAAATTAAATCAACGCCTAAGCAATGGCTGCCAATAAAAACTAGATCTGGCAGCTTAATGTCTTTGCTAAAAAGTTTAACTTGAACCGTTTCGCCTTCATCAACAAACTCGACATCCTCAGGTATTTCAAAATAGCCGTCAGCATTAGCTAAGTTTGTAATCGTTCCAGAACCACCTGGAGTTGGAACAGCAACCAAATTGCCGTCCTTATCTCTCACCAGGGATACTGAAACAAGATATTTTCTTCCGGGTGGAGCGTAAATCTTAGTTTTTAAAACGGCTGTAACAGTATCCTCTTGTACAACAGGGGACAGACCAGCCATTCTTCTTATGACTGGTGCAACAATTAATCTAAAGATTGTTAGTGCAGACGTTGGGTAGCCGGGTAATCCGAATAAAGGCTTATTATCAACAATTGCTATAACCGTAGGTTTGCCAGGTTTAATTTTGATGCCGTGAACAATAACTCCTGGCTTGCCGAATTGGTCGACAATTTGGTAAAGGACATCTTTAACACCTGCAGAAGTGCTACCAGAAGTAATTACGATGTCAGCCTTCTCAAACCCCTTCCTAATCATGTCAATTATTTCTTTAACATCATCTCTAGCTATTCCTATGAATATTGGTTCACCGCCACACTCTTTAACAGCAGAAAATATGGAGAGCCCATTAATATCGTAGATTTTTCCGTATGGAAGTTTTTCTCCAGCTTTAACAATTTCATCTCCAGTGCTAATTATTGCGACCTTAGGTTTACGATAAACCTTAACGCTAACCCTACCTATTGCAGCTAAAACTCCAATCTCCCTAGAAGTTAATAGTTGACCTTCCCTAAGAACAAGTTCGCCAACCATAATATCGGAACCAGTGGGTTGAACATTTTCGCCCGGAACAACAGGTTTGAAAATTTTAACGTAACCATTTTCTTCCTCCGTGTATTCAATCATGACTACAGCATTAGCGCCACTTGGCATGGGAGCTCCTGTACCAATTTCAGCTGCCTCTCCTCTATTAACGTTAATTTCAGGTTTATAGCCAACTTTAACTTTACCAACAATTTTCAGTTTAACTGGTTTATCTTCTCGCGCTCCAAAAGTATCAATTGCTTTTACTGCGTAGCCGTCCATGGCTGCTCGGTCGAAAGGTGGGACATCAACCTCAGAGTAAACATCCTCAGCCAAAACACGACCTACTGCATCGGGTAAGGGTATTTCTTCGAAACCTAAAGGTTTAGGTTCAAAATACTTGTAGAGTTTTTTGATAGCTTCCTCGAGGGTAACTAGAGTTTTGAATATTTTTCTCATGTAAATCACCTAGCTTTCATATTGA
>CAYYZD010000038.1:0-10650 GCA_964476035.1 uncultured archaeon | reverse complement strand
TGCTCTTATACATGTTAGTGGCGGGCCAGACATGAGCTTACGTGAAGCAGCAAGATGCGCTGAGATAGTGGTCGAAAAAATGGACCCAAATGCGCAAGTCATATGGGGTGCTAGAGTGGACCCGCATCTAGAGGACTTATTACGAGTTATCCTTATAGTTACTGGAGTTAAAAGCCCTCACTTACTAGGCCCCAATGATGGAGGCAATCTGGAGCTTTTTGAAGAGAAATTTGGCGAACTAGGGGAAGATATATACTCTAGTATACCAAGAAAAGCCGAAATTAAAAGTTTTGATGATGTTAGAGCTTTATTAGATGGCAAAAGACATCCACTTATGGTAAAGAACGGAAAATTAGACCTGAAAAAATTGGTAGAACCTCTGGATTAGTCTTTCGCATTATTAAAAATACTAAAAAACCATGGTATTAATATTGACGTAAATGGGAGTATATTCCATTTTAATGTATTCAGAAATATTGGTTCTTACTCTACTTGATAATAGTTGTTAATAAAATTATTATTTACTTTGCTTTTTACTTTCTTCTACGAATTCTTCGTAAATTCGCTTTACTCTTTCGGCTAATGGGCCTTCTCCTTCGACTCCTTTTTCTGTGACTTTTATTTTGTTAAATACGAGAATCATTCCAGCTTCTTCGAGGATTTTTACTGCGCCTTTCTGCGGGAAAACTTTTTCCAGCCTTTCTGCAAGAGCTTTGAGATTAAAAGGCTGTTCGACTTCTATTACCTCGGCAATATTATGACCATATATAAACACTTTATGGTATGCCTTCCCTTCGTTATCCTTTACATCTGATAAACATAAACTCAAACTCTTATCATCATAGCCCTCAAATTTTCCAATATACTGTTTTCCAGTGACGGTAATTACATTTATGTGCATTCCAAGCATTGCTGCAAGCTCTTTGAAGAATCTCCTGGTAATAGCACTATTTATCATTAAAATACCTCCTTCTGTTTAATTGCTTATCTTAACTGTTTAATTCATCTTTACACTAATAATACTTATCCTATAATAGTGAGAGCAAAAACACTAACTATAAAACTTATTGTAAAACTAATAATTTGATGAATAAGAGGTTTATTGTTCCGCCTTAGTGGAGATGGAAGAGAAATTACACACCGTTTAAGTGTTGCTCCGAAGCAGCTGAAAATCGAAGAGTATTTATAGAGAATGATGGTAATGGCATTCCTAATATTTTATTACTATAATGGGTTAATTTTAATTAGTTTCACAAAACTCTCTTTCTCCACGTTCTCGATTTATTTGCCATCTTACTGAGTGTACGGTTGAATGTATAGCCAATGACTTTAATACGAACTGTTAATAGCAAAAAATGCTAAAAAACCTTCTTATATTTTTACTTTTGATAAAAATGAAAGAAAACAAGCTTTTTTGCCAGGAATGTAAAGGTGAGATCGTGGTTCATAATGGTCAACTTGTATGTTCGCAGTGCGGATTGGTTATTGGCCCGCAGTATCTATCACCCATAGTGGACTTTACTTCCTCAGAAGGAAGTTCAAATGTTTCATCTAAGCAATATGTATCTCTCGGTTCCCGGATCCATATAATAGATGGATTGGGAAGTTACATAGATTATCATGTAACCCCCTTTTTCAAAGATAGATATGGTGCATCTCTCTGTCCTGCTAGACAACGTTTATTCAGAAGATTAAAATATAAGTATGACTTAAGAGCAAGAATTGTCGGAAACGAGACAAATTACAGAGCTCTAAGAACCTTAAATAGAGTGTGTTCCATCCTCCAATTACCTAGTCCTGTAAGGGATAGAGCAGCGTATTACTATCAAAAAGCGTCTAAAAAATACGAGGAGATAAGGGAAGATTCAACAAACCATATAGTCCTCGTAGCTGCTTGTCTTCTCTTAGCCATTAGAGAATACAAATATATAGCCCCAATAACAGTTCGAGAGTTAGTTGGAGTATTTAAAAATCTTGGGCACCGTGTAAGTATACGGCGTGTCGTGAGAGAGATCCTTGTTGTGAGAAAGGTTGTCGGCTTAAAAAACTACGTAAGGAAAAGTGAAGATTATATCTATAGAATTGTCTCTTCCATAGTTAATTCCGAGGAAGTAATTACGCATTTAAAAACTGTAGGTATCTCGCAAGACCGTCTAAAACGCCTCCTTATTAAAGAAACGCTTAAAATATTGAGATCCTTAGATTTTTCCCTTCGTAGAGGAAGGAACCCATACATCCTAGCTGCTGCATCAATTTATGCAGCAGCTAGGAAAATTGCAGAACAATTAGGGATAAAAAGGTTTTTGACGCAGAAAATTGTAGCGAAATCATCTGGCGTGGCTGAATACAGCATTAGAGACCATTACTGCACCCTCCTTAAAAAAATTATAGAAAAGAGAGGCTCTCGATATGAAGTTAAATGATTTTAGTAATCCATTAAAATATCGGCTTCTAGATCAATACATGGTAGGTCCTTATACTATAACTATCTCACTAATCACTAATGATGCGCAGTTTTCAAATATTTTATATGACTTTTTTCCCATCATCGAAAGTAATCCGTCTTTAAAAGGAATTTTTTATTTAACAACGCAACATCTAAAATCAGAATCTCACTCTATTTCTTCATTTTCGTTCAATCAGATTTTAGCCGAAAAAATAAAATTAGCAAAGAATTTCTTGAAAAAAATAAGTCTTAACCAGCCTTACGAAACTATTCAGAAAATAGCAGAACTATCAGCATTTAAATCCATGAACCTGGAAAAAATTTTTCCATTTTTGCTTGATGATAATATAGAGGAATTCTTTCTTGATTCACCTAGATCTTCGATATACCTGGATCATAGAAAATGGGGAAGATGTTTAACAAAAGTACATCTTTCTGAACAGGAACTTGAGAGCTTTATAACCCTAGTAAGGGCCGATAGCGGTTATCGACTCGATATAACAAATCCTTCATTAAAAACAGAATTAATCACAAAATATTTTCATGTTAGAGTTTCTCTTGATATATCTCCTTTAGTGGTTGACAAGCTTCATTTGGATGTTAGAAAAATCAGAAAGAAAGTTTTTACCTTACCAGAGCTCATTGTAAATGGGACAATATCCCCAGAGATCTGCGCTTATATATATTTCTGCTTATTACGTAAGAGAAACATTACTGTCACCGGAGAACCAGGAGCGGGTAAAACAACCTTACTAAACGCCTTAGATATCTTAACCCCACCTAATTGGAGGAAAATAACAATAGAAGACGTTGTTGAAAGCGTTTCGCAACTTGAATATGGAAAACATCAAGTAAGATTTAGAGTAGAGCCTTACGAGGAAGGCGAGAAAAGGTACAGTAAATCGAGTGAAATAATTAAATTATTACATAGATCTCCTGACTACATCTACTTAGGGGAGATACAAACAAAAGAGCATAGCATGGCCATGTTCCACGCATTAAGCGCTGGATTAACTGGATTACAAACCTGTCACTCAGCAAGCCCTGAACATCTACTCTTACGATGGATATTTCATCATCAAATCCCCATGGCCTTACTTCAAACACTTGATATAATAATTCACATCAAAAAGGTTAGGATTAATGGAAAATACGTTAGACGAGTGATTAGAGTTTGTGAACTAGAAACACCCAAAAACATAAAACTTTATCCCTCCGTACAAGAAATTCGTTTAATTGATATATTTAAATGGGATCCCACAACAGATTCGCATAAACAATGTCCTAATGACCTATATAACACACCAACAATTCAAAAAATTAGAAAGTATGAAGATATAAGTAGAAAACATTTTTTCAACGAGTTAGAAATCCTCCGCACTATTTTCAAAGAATTAGTTCAAAGGAGAATCTTTGATATAAAGATGGTTGTTAAAGCATTTCACTATCTTCATGCAAAGTACTTTGAATCAAATAAAAAGAGGGTGGATCTATCAGAAATTTTGTCAAAAATCCTAGAAACAACATTGCAGTTTAAATATTAAAATCATCACTTATAAAGGGATAGAAATGCAAAAAAACTTATCAATTATTAAACACTTCATAAAAGACAAAAAAGCATCTCCATTAATTGAAGAGGGACTGCTTATAGGGTTATCCTTACTATTGATAGCAATAATTGCAGGAATCGTGTTACGCACCATGGATTGGGCTCAAAACATATTTAATTCTATCTTAGAACAACTTGAAGAAATCAAAAAAGCAATATCCCAAATTCTTGGTTAAAACTAAAAATTTCAGTTTACTATCAAAATTAAATGGTGCCGCGGCCGGGATTTGTCCACACTCGAAGGTCATCTTCGAGTGTTTTGAACCCGGGTCCAGGGCTCGAATGACCTGGAGGCTAAATACTTAGCCTCCATGAGGCCCCGATGCTTGACCGGGCTACACCACCGCGGCACAAACTTAAAATTAAAGCCGTAGTCAAATAAACTTTTTGCTATAAAAGCATTTTCGATACGAAAGCAAATCAGTTGGTCTCATTAAATGTTTTTAAAAATTTAATTCCTTCTTCAACGGCTTTCAAGTTTACTTCTCTCATAGCCTTAGGAACAATATCAACTATGGCTTTTTTCAACGAGTTCTTAGAAATGAGGCCCGTAAAACAAGACATAGCAGAGATAATAACAACATTTGCAGCCAATCTATTTCTAACACGTTTTTCTGCTATTTCAATTGCTGGGACACCTAAAACCTTAAGCCTTTTCGATGTTGGTATCTTTTTAACTAAATACTTTTCGTAGACAAGAACCCCGTCCTCCTTTAATAATGACAAATATTTTTCTAGACCTTCTTGACTCATTGCAACTAGGATATCACATCTTCTAACCCTCGGATAGTTTATTTTTTCATTACTGATTATGATTTCACTTCTTGCAGCAGTTCCTCGAGCTTCAGCACCATAACTTTGTGTTTGAACAACTTCCTTCCCTTCGTAGATTGCAGCAGCCCTGCTCAGAATCCTACCAGCCAAAACAATTCCCATACCACCAATACCAACAATCAATACTTCAATTCTCGTCATATTTTTCCCTCAACTTAAGAGTAATTTCATGTAGTCTACGTACAAAACCAGGCTTATCCCTGTTTACAAACTCTCCAACTATGATCTTATCATTCACTTCTCTATCATCCTGTATCTTACTAATATGAATGCTTTTTTCTCTAAACCATATCATAAGGTCCTTACCCGTGTGTTTACCAATTCTTCTTCCAAATGATGTCGGGCATTGCGAAATAACCTCTATGAAACGGAATCCTCCTTTTTTTAATGCCTTTTTTATCGAATTTATAAGAGGTCTTACATGAACAGTTGTCCACCTTGCTACAAAATTTGCCCCTGCACTATCAACTAGCCTTGCAAGGTCAAATGGATATTCAGGATTACCATAGGGTGTAGTAGTAGTTTTGACGCCGTGAAACGTTGTAGGACCAACTTGCCCCCCAGTCATTCCATAGTTAAAGTTGTTGATACAAATAACAAGAAGATCCATATTTCTTCTCGCAGCATGAATTAAATGATTACCACCGATACCTACTATATCCCCGTCTCCGCTTATTACAACGACATTTAACTCTGGTCGAGCCAACTTTAGTCCAGAAGCAAACGCTATCGGACGTCCATGAGTGGTATGAAGAGAATCAGCTTTGAAGTAAGGAGATACACACCAAGCAGCACAGCCTATTCCAGATACAAATGCAAAACCAGACAAATCATGAAAACCTAATTCTTCTAAAGCCTTTAAGAAACAATTCATCACAATTCCACTACCACATCCAGGACAAAAGGCCGTTGGCAATGTTTCTTCTCTTAGAAATTTTAGAGCAAAATGTTTCTTTGTCATCAAGTTTCACCTCTCCAACAGTTTCCTTATCTCGGAGAGAATTTCCTCGGGTGTTATCATTTCTCCACCACCAATTTTTGATATGGCTTTAACGTGTGCTTCAAAACCCACCACTCTCTCTACCTCATATACTAACTGACCAAGATTCATTTCGGGGACTAGAATGAAATCCACTCTCTTTGCTAACTCCCTCACGATTTTTTCAGGGAAAGGCCAAATAGTCCTTAACCTAATATGCCCAACCTTTATACCTTTTTCTTCCGCTAAAATAACCGCGTCATACACCGATCTTGAAGTACAACCATATGAAATAACACCTATATCCGCGTCCTCCATATTTTGTACTTCTACATCAATAATTTTATTCGCATTCTTTCTAATTTTATTAACAATTCGAATCACAAGTTTTCTGTGCACCTCAGGATCTACCGTTTTCCTATAACCATACTCATTATGAGTGGAACCAGTAATTAAAAGATTAAAACCATTTCCTATTTGAGGCATAGGGGGAACTTCCACATCGCTTATACCACCAAAAACAGGTTCACTAAAATGACTTGGTTTTCTTCTATTTTGTATTACTATTTCTTCAGGAGGAGGTACGTAAACTTTCTCCCACATATGTCCAACAATCTCGTCTGCCAAAACAATAACTGGAACTCTATAAATTTCGGATAAATTAAAAGCTTTAATAGTTAAATCAAACATTTCTTGAGGAGAATTAGGAGACAAAACAATAACTTCATGGTCACCGTGGGTTCCCCATCTAGCTTGCATAACATCTCCTTGAGCAGCTTTCGTGGCTTGCCCAGTACTAGGACCTACACGTTGAACATCAACAATTACGCAAGGCGTTTCTGTCATGCATGCATAACCAATATTCTCCTGCATTAAACTAAAACCAGGGCCAGATGTCGCTGTCATGGCTTTTAGTCCGCCCCAAGAGGCTCCAATAACAGCTGAAATCGATGCAATTTCATCCTCCATTTGTATGCATACGCCTCCGACTTTGGGTAGCCTCTTAGCCATATGTTCAGCAATTTCAGAAGCCGGAGTTATAGGATAACCAGCAAAAAATCTACAACCAGCAGCTATGGCTCCTTCCGCGCAAGCAACATCTCCCTGCCAAAAGTGAACACCACTTAAAATCTCCCCATGCTTTCCTTCTGACATTTTTCACACCTAGGACCACCACATAGATATTACCTTTAACAAAATAAATTTACCCCTAATGTCCTAATGTAATCTTAAACTTATAATCAAACTGAATAGTTATGAGAGAATACGAGATTAGTTTCTATTGTGGTAGCTTAATTGTTTTTCAGCGACTATTCTCACAATTATGAGGTGGAAAAGGTGGCAAAGCGCAAAATGGTCGAAGAAGCATTAAAAATTATGAAAATGAAAGACCGCATCAGAAACATCGGAATAATTGCTCATATAGACCATGGTAAAACAACACTTACTGATTCTCTTTTGGCTGGAGCGGGCTTACTTTCTCCAACACTCGCTGGTCAAGTTAGAGCACTTGACTATATGGAAGAAGAACAAAGACGCGGCATAACAATAAAAACGGCGAACATATCTCTCCTTTATAAGTGGGAGAACGAACATTATGTAATAAATCTGATCGACACACCCGGACATGTTGATTTTTCAGGCAAAGTCACAAGAGCACTAAGAGCAATTGACGGCGTAATAGTGGTAGTAGATGCTGTCGAAGAAATAATGGTTCAAACAGAAACAGTAACAAGACAAGCATTAGAAGAAAGAGTAAAACCAATTCTTTTCATAAATAAAGTTGATAGACTTATAAAGGAATTAAAACTTTCTCCAGAAAAAATTAGAGGAAAATTTGAAAGAATAATCCGAAACTTTAATACACTTATTGAGAATTTTGGAGAGGATCTTTTCAAAAAGAAATGGAAGATTAAACCAGAAAATGGGTCGGTAATTTTTGGAAGTGCTCTTCATAAATGGGGCTTTACAATTCCATTAATTGATGAATCAGGTTTAAGATTTAAAGATATAGTAAAATGTTATCAGGAAGGGAAGGCAGAAGAGCTGCAGAACCTTTTACCTCTCCATGAGGCAGTACTAAATGCAGTAATAAAACACTTACCAAACCCGATAATGGCACAAAAATACAGAATACCAAAAATATGGCACGGTAATTTAGAATCAGAAATTGGACAAGCAATGCTAAATTGCGATGAAAAAGGGCCTCTAACATTATGTATTACTAAAATAGTTATAGATCCTCATGCAAAGCTTGTGGCAACAGGTAGAATCTTTTCAGGAACCATAAAGGAAGGACGGGAAGTTTACTTGGTAAATGCAAGAAAACCCTATAGAATACAACAAGTAGGAATGTATATGGGGGCTATTAGGGAAATTGTAAAAGAAATCCCAGCAGGGAACATAGCAGCAATAATCGGACCTGAAGAACTCAAGTCTGGAGAAACCATAGTTGAAGCAGGATACGAAACTAAAATGATTCCTTTTGAAGAAATTAGATACATTACTGAACCCGTTGTAACGGTGACAATTGAGCCTAAAAAACCGCAGTATCTTCAAAAAATGATAGAATTGATGAGAAAACTCTCAATACAAGACCCAAACTTATCGGTTTCAATAAATGAAGAAACAGGTGAATACCTACTGTCAGGAATCGGAGAACTGCATCTTGAAATAGCAATAAAAGAACTAGAAAAATCAGGACTGGAAATAATAACATCTAAACCAATTGTCGTGTATAGAGAAACAGTCAAAACCAAAGGAGGACCAGTGGTTGTAAATAGTATTAATGACTTAAATTCGGTAATACTTGTTGTAGAGCCTCTTGAAGAAAAAGTGTTAAGCTTATTATTGGAGAAGCACTTCACCAGGGAAGGAGAAAATGAAAGAATTATCCGTACTCTTACTAGGAAAATGAAAGAATATCTAAGAAATGTTAATAAAATATGGGCTGTTGAAAACCATGGAAACCTTTTAATTTATGTTGGACAGGAAAACGAAGAAGTATTAGATGCAAAGAATTCGGTTACTACGGGTTTTAAATGGGCATGCGAATCAGGTCCATTATGTGGTGAACCTTTACGAGGACTAAAAGTAATAATTCGAGAACTAAACCTACATAAGAACCCAGAGGCGAGAGATCCTTCACAAATAATCCCCATGATTAAGAAAGCCATATTTAAAGCCATACTTCAAGATAATCCAACAATTTTAGAGCCTATATACAAAATACAAATTAGAACTCCCCCAGATACTGTAGGAAATGTATTAAGCGTATTAACAAAACGAAGAGGTAACATACTAAGCGTGGAACAAAGAGGATTTGATACACTAATAACAGCAATACTCCCGGTTAAAGAAAGTTTTGGACTTGCAACTGAATTACGATCAAAAACGTCTGGAAGAGCATTCTGGCAAATGCAATTCTCAAGTTGGGAGGAACCACCAGAAAATGTAGCAAAACAAATAATCGAAGAAGTTAGGGAACTAAAAGGGATAAAAACCGAATAACCCATATCTGATCGTCACGTTAATAACATATTCCATTGAACTTAAAGTTACATTTTAAATTATAATTCTGTTTTGAGCACGTTTTACGATTTTTACAACTAAACATAGATATGCCATAAAAGTGTTTAATGCAAACTTACCTAAAATATACGAAAAATTAAAAACATTAACGATACTCATAATATCTAATGAAAAAGCGGGGCTAGTCTAGCCTGGTCTAGGACGCCGGCCTCCCAAGCCGGTTACCCGGGTTCAAATCCCGGGCCCCGCACCAAGAATTGTTGCCAATATCGTTAATTTTGCTATTTTTAGATAAATTACTTTGATAGGTTGATTTCTCTTTGAGGGTAGTTCCTTTTAATTTCTTTATTGCCTCTTTTAGTGCGTTTTCGCAATATTTTGAAATGTTTAAGCCAAGTTCTCTGGCTTCCTTAACCACCGCTTCATCTAGATAGAGATTCACTCTTATCTTTTTACCCATCATTATACACACACCTGCGTATAATTGTGTAGAAAAATAGTCTACTTAAAAATTTCTGTTAACATGTAACCTGGGATAACAAATATCTTAAGCTAAAGTATTACTTTTAGGAGAGTTCAGTAATACTGTGCCTTTATTGATTTTACCGCAGTTTTAACCCTTGTATGTAGATGATTGTTTTGTGAAGGGTTGTATTTTTCAGCCTTCAAGTTTGTGTGTACCATAATTATGCACAAAATTCACATATTAACTTGCATCATTTAGCAGCAGCTACTATTGCTAATATATAAATTCACATCTATGTAAAACAGCTATCATAAATATACACATAGACGCTACAATGTGTGCTACCGCAACAGCATATAGTTTAGACTTTTGTTACCACATAACTTTGTATAGATGTTTATTTATACAAATGGTAAGATTTTGCTATTTTCTTGTTTTTATGTAACAAGAAAGAGGCTTAAAAGATGGCTCCGCGTGGATTTAAATCTATCAGCTTAGACGTGGAGACTCTTGAGAAAATCAGAATTATAACTGGGGAATCTAGTTTTGCTGGTGCGATTAGAAGCCTCCTTAGAATATATGAGGAACTTGATGGGATTATTGATTTAAAGTATGAGCAGGGTTATCGACACGGATACAAAGAAGGATTTAGAGATGGTTATCAGAAGGCATGTAAAGAGTTTGAAGCAAAAAATTAAGACTAGTTAAGCCAGTTGGAGAACCATTAAAAGCGAAAGATTTTGAAAAGCCTGTTGAAGACTTCGGAGATTTACTTCGACGTGAGA
>CAYYZD010000037.1:0-10958 GCA_964476035.1 uncultured archaeon | reverse complement strand
CATCGGAAAACCTGGCTATGACGCCACCCTTACGAATTATAGTTTATTAAGAAAGGTGGAGGTCGCGGGTTCGAATCCCGCCGGGCCCACCAATAAAATTTCCACAACATTAAACTGACTAGCAAAAGAGTTTTAACAAATATTAAAAATGATAAAAGTCGAATAAATCAGCGAGAAGCTTCTCGTTTCTTCCATCTCAGTCTCCTGCTTTTGCATCGTCTACATTTGACAGCTGAGGGGGCATTTTTCGCGCCACATTTTCTGCAGATTTTTACGTATAGTAGGTGTTTCATGGCTATTTCTCTCTTTATTGGATCACTTATTGGCATTTGCTTTCCTCCTTTGATCGAGCTTTAAGCCGTAATCTAAAAATTGCAAATAAATGGCTGTCAGATCACTATTTAGTTTGAGGCCCTTTTGTTTAAAAGTTTATTGGTGGCTAAATATTCTAAACACGACGGGTCTTAATTTACTTGTTAATATAATACACATCTCGCTTTACGAAGTTATATCGACGATATGAGAAATCCGTTGCGGGGTAGGTTTTCCGTAAAACAGTTATTGACAGATTTTAAAATAAATTTCAGAAGTCTAAAACAAGCAATCTATAAAGGAAATTTTTTAGATACTGAAAAATTTATTCATAATAAAAACGGAGAATAAAAAGCAACTATTACTAAATGGATAATAAAGATAAACATCTAATCTAAGATTTCCTTCAATTTTTCCGAAATTTCCTTGGGTTTATCTACCACATATACACCGGCTTTTCTTAAAGCCTTTATTTTGCTGTCTGCTGTTCCGGTTCTACCGGAAATGATGGCGCCTGCATGACCCATTCTTTTTCCAGGCGGTGCTGTTTTTCCGGCTATGAAAGCCGCTACGGGCTTATCAAATTCTTCTCTGATATATTCTGCAGCTTTTTCTTCGGCGTTACCACCGATCTCGCCGATTAAGACAACTGCTTTTGTTTCTTGGTCATTTGCAAACATTTCTAGAGCTTCTATGAAATTAATTCCAACTATCGGGTCTCCTCCTATTCCAAGGCAGGTAGATTGTCCAAATCCTGACCTTGTTAAATTGCTGGCAATTTCATAGGTTAATGTACCACTTCTTGAAATAATACCAATGTGGCCTCGTTTAAAAATGTGTCCCGGCATTATACCTAGCTTACATTCACCTGGTGTAATAACTCCAGGTGTGTTAGGCCCAACAATATTTACATTATTCTTCTTAGCAACTTCTATCATTTGAATCGTATCTTTTATTGGTATATGTTCAGTGATAACTACGACCAGTTCTAGACCTGCATTTATTGCCTCTAATACTGCGTCCTTGGCGAATGGCGCTGGTACAAATATTATTGAAGCATTGGCATCGTGTTCACTTAACGCCCCTTTAACAGTATCGTAAACCGGGACCCCATGGACTTCTTGTCCTCCCTTTCCAGGAGTTACGCCGGCAACGATCTTTGTTCCATATTCAAGCATCAGCTTTGTGTGAAAACTTCCTTGCGTTCCTGTAATTCCCTGCACTATAGCCTTTGTTTTATTGTTAACGAGTATGGCCATATGCTCAACTCCTAGTTAATTGTTTTGAGATTTCAACAGCTCTCTTAGCAGCTTCCTCCATGGAATCTAACACATCTATTCCAGCTTCTTGCAGTATTTTTCTTCCCTCTTCCTCTAATGTTCCAACCATTCTTACGACTAATGGCACCTTTGTTTTAATTTTTTCTCTCGCTTCTATTATGCCTTTAGCCATCCAGTCGCACCGCGTGATTCCGCCTAAAATGTTTATAAAAACAACCTTTACTCGAGGATTTGACAAAACTATTTTAAGCGCTTCTTCCATTCTCTCCGGATCAGCTCCTCCACCTACATCCAAAAAGTTAGCTGGTTTCCCGCCATACAAGCTAACCATATCAAGTGTAGCCATAACTAGTCCTGCACCATTACCGATGATCCCGATTTTCCCATCTAGTTCAACATATGCAAGTCCTTTTTCTCTTGCTTTTAATTCTCTTTCGCTTAATTCCCCTTTTTCGACTTTCATCGCTTTTTTGAACTCTAACTGTCTAAAGAGAGCATTATCATCTATAATTAAACGCGCGTCGGCTGCAATTATCTCGCCATCTTTCGTTTTTATAAGCGGATTTATTTCTACTAATTCAGCATCATAGCTTTCAACAATTTTCCACAATTTACTTAGTATATCTGCTGTAATAATTAGGTCCTTGCCTTTTAATCCTATTTTCTTAACTACTTCTCTTGCTTCAAAGTTTTGAAGTCCTAATAGCGGATTTATGTCATGCTTTATTATTTCTTCAGGATGTTTTTCTGCTATTTCTTCGATATCCATTCCTCCCCTAGAGCTAGCAATGGTAACATATCTTCTGGCGAATCTATCAACAGTTATCCCTAAGTATAATTCTTTCTCTATTTCTAATTTCTCTTCAACAAGTACTTTTTTTACCTCTACCCCTTTTATTTTTGATCCTAAAAGCTGTGATGCGATTTCTGCAGCTTGTTCAAGGTTCTCGGCAAACTTTATTCCACCGGCTTTTCCTCTTCCACCAACTAGGACCTGAGCTTTTATCGCAACTGGTTTGCCTATATTTCTTGTAATTTCCACAGCTTCTTCGGGAGTTTCCGCAACTTGCCCCCTTGGTACTGGTATGCGGTGTTTTTTGAAGACATCCTTGGCCTGATACTCGTAAAGTTTCATACTATTCCCTCTCATGGCTTGAGAGCTCTTCTAGTACGATATGCGCACTGGTTTCAGTTACACCCTTGATTTTTGATACCTCTTTTAAAAACTCGTCAAGTCTTGTCCGGCTAAGCATAGCTATAAGATCTATCTCTCCAGTTACTCTATAGAGGTTACTGACACCTATATCCTTTATAGCTTCGTAAGCTTCATCTCTGTACTGAGGTAAAACCTTAATAAAAACAAATGCATCTGCTCCCTCTTCTCCCAAGGTGGCTAACGCTTTTTCGGTTAAGTCTATAAAACCTCTTCCAGTTCTAACAAAACCTAGTTCTCGTAGCTTTCTTAAATGGTTACTTAGAGCTTGCCTTGTAATTCCTAACTCATCTGCTAACCTTTTTTGTGTTTTGTGTATAGAATACACTCGTACAGGCTTCCCGCTTTCATATAATTTCTTTAAAATCTCAAATTGTCTATCAGTTAATTTAGCTACATAAGATGCCATCGGTTTCCCCGTTGCATTTTTTTATATTAAATTTTACATACGTTAAGGTATGTCGGTGTCTACAAAAAACTTTACATATATAAAAATTTTGGTGTCAATATATTCTCCTTCGAAAGTTTTAAATCTTCACACTAGTTAGTGTGCAACAGCTTAAGGCTAGTAGCTTCTCGGAGGGAACAGTTGTGGCAGAAGAAAATACCGTATTCATCGGAAATAAACCTGTTATGAATTACGTTCTGGCAGTTCTAACGCTGTTTCACAACGGCGCGGAAGAAGTGAGTATAAAGGCTAGAGGAAGAGCAATTAGCCGAGCGGTGGATGTAGCCGAAATAGTGAGAACTCGGTTCCTAACAAACACCGAAGTTAAAGAAATAAAAATAGGAACAGAGCAGCTAACCGGAAAAGGCGGCGGACCAGCCAACGTTTCAACTATAGAAATAGTACTTTCAAAGAAACAGTGAAGTATCGGTGCATCTTTGTTTAAAACTCACATAAATTTTTTAATAATGGGAGAGGTGAAATGTGAAAACCCCCATATGCACCTTTTGTTTGAAGAGTGGAATTTTATGTCCAAAGTGTCAGGAGAAAGTTGAAAAAGGTGAAGTTTCCGAATTAGATATAAAGATAGCTAAAGAACTCTTAGAGTTAGAGCCTCGTTTTCCTGCATTAAAAGATGTAGAGTTCAAAAAATGTATAGAAATTGGGCCTCTAATTATCATACTTGTTGGAGAAAAAGATGTTTCAAGTGTTATAGGTCCTAATGGTAAAATTGTTAAAATTCTTAGTGGTAAACTTAATAAGAAAATACGTGTGGTAGGTTCTTCCCCGGATATAAGAAAAACAATTCAAGATTTATTAGCTCCAGCTGAAGTTTTAGGGGTTAATATTGTCTGGTTACCGGATGGCTCATATGAAAAAAAGGTTAGGGTAAGACGTTTGGATGTTAAAAAACTTCCTGCTGATATCGGAACTTTAGAAAATGCTATACAATGCCTTTTAAATGAAAGATTTAGAATAGTACTAGAATAACTCAAGTAAAGTTATTGTATCTTAATTTTGAGGTGTAGAATGTGATCGAAGATTTAGGAGACTGGAGAAGAACTCACTGGTCTTCGGAAATTTTACCTGAGCTAAATGGAAGAGAGGTTATTGTTTGTGGCTGGGTTCAGCGAATTAGAAAGCTTGGTAAACTAATATTCATAGTATTAAGGGATAGGGAAGGAACTCTACAAATTACTGCCCACCAAAATAAAGTTAATCCCGATCTTTTTGAAAAGCTAAAGAAATTAAAAAATGAATATGTAATTGCTGTAAAGGGAATTGTTAAAGAATCAGCAGAAGCAAAAAAAGGAGTAGAAATTTTACCCGAGGAGATTAAGGTTTTAAATACAGTAAAATTTCCTTTACCCCTTGACCCCACTGGTAAAGTGCCAGCTGAGATCGACACAAGACTTGATGCAAGGATTCTTGATCTAAGACGACCAACAACCTTTGCAATATTCAAAATTAGGCATATAACGCTCCAAGGCATTAGAGAATTTTTCGTTAAAAATGGATTTATCGAGGTTAACACGCCAAAGATCATAGCAACAGCTAGTGAAGGAGGCACAGAACTTTTCCCTGTATCCTATTTTGAACGTGTTGCGTACCTAGCTCAAAGCCCACAGCTATATAAAGAGGAATTGACAGCAGTATTTGAAAAAGTCTTTGAAATAGGGCCCGTTTTCAGAGCAGAGGAGCATCGTACGACACGTCACTTGGCAGAGTTAATAATGATAGATATGGAGGAAGCCTTCACTACAGCAGAAGACGCTATGAAAACTCTAGAAAGCCTGGTGATCTATGTTTTACAAAAGGTAAAAGAAAAATGTGAAGTTGAATTAAAAACCTTGAATAGAGCATTAGAAATCCCAGAGACGCCATTTCCACGATATACGTATGATGAAGTGTTAAAAGTATTAGAAGAGGAAAACATGCTTATTCCTTGGGGTGAAGATTTACCAACTCCCGCTGTAAGGAAACTTGGTGAAAAGTTCAAAGGCCCCTATTTTATAGTGGATTGGCCTACTGAAAGCAAACCTTTCTATATTAAGCCTAAAGATAATAACCCAAAGATCTGTGAAGCTTTTGATCTTATGTGGGGTTGGCTTGAACTAGCTTCTGGAGGAACTAGGATTCACAATAAAGAGTTATTAATTGAAAGACTAAAAAGCCAAGGATTAAATCCCGAGTCTTTCAAATATCATTTACAAACCTTTGATTGGGGGATGCCGCCTCATGCTGGGTTCGGTCTCGGTCTTGCTAGGCTACTTATGGTAATTTGCGGGGTTAATAACATAAGAGAATGTGTACTCTTTCCAAGAGATATAGATAGATTGGTCCCATAAAATGTTAATTCAGGAGGCTACCTTTTTGATGAATTTTAGCATTCGCTTTAGACCAATGGACTATCTAAATTAACTAGCTATAGACGTTTTACAATCTAAAAAGTTAAAGGTAATATAAAAGTCTATTATTACGCGAAAATAATTATATAGATTGTTTTATGCAAAGGGTGTATAGCTTGGAGAAGAAGGAAATCGAAAAAGTGAAACCAAAATTTAAAGTATGGTTAGAATATAAAGGCAATACAATTCTAGGAAAAGGGGGAGCTAAACTTCTTCGAACAATAAGAGATAGAGGATCCTTGTCCCTAGCTGCAAAGGAACTTTCTATTTCATATAGATATGCGTGGGGGTATCTAAAAAAGGTGGAAAAGAGAATGGGAGTACCAATTGTCAGTAGTTTCAAGGGAGGGGCAAAGGGAGGGGGAGGGATGAAACTAACAGAAACTGGAGAAAACCTTCTAAGAAAATATAAGCGGTTTGAAGAATTCTTAGAGTTTGCCTTACAAAACCCTGAACTATGGGAAGCCTACGGATTAAGAACAAAAGAAAAGAACAGAATAAGAGGAGAAGTTATTAAAACAGAGGAAAATGATAATGCCGCTGTAGTCAAAATTAAAATTGAGTTTCCTGTTATTATTACCTCAATAATTACTCGGGAAGCTGCTGAAGAGTTAAATCTCAAAATGGGGGATCGGGTTAAAGCTATAATAAAAGCAACAGAAGTGATGGTTGATAAAAAGGATGGTTAATGTTATGATAAGCGCTAGAAATAAGGTTGAAGGAGAAATTGTTGGTATTGAGAAGGGAAAACTTCTAGCAAAAGTAAAAATTAGAGCAACATCACCGGTCATAATAACAGCCGTGATTGTTAAGGAAGCAATAAAAGAATTGAATATCAAAAGGGGAGACATTGTAGAGGCTGTTATTAAAGCAACGGAGGTTCTAATCGAAAAATAATTTCATAGCGAAGTAATGAAAGTTAAATAAATTAAAATCCGGATAAAATAGGGTCACGAGGTTTCATGAATTCTCTTAAAACTATGGTTGCATATCCTCCTTTCGGAATAGAAAAACACATAAGGACTTTAAGTGTACTAGGGTTTAGCTCATCTTCTGTTGGTTCCATTACTTCAAAATCCTTAATTTTTAAAATAACAGGTCTATAAGTACCCTTTACACTTAATTCTGGCATAGACTTTACACGGAAATCTTCAAGTTTTACCCCTTCTTCTTCCAATATTTTCTTAATAATTTCTCCAGTTTCTCCGCTGGGAATTTTTATTCTGTAACCTATCAAGGGTAATGCCACAGCAGCTTTTCCCTTCTCTACTTCTTCGTGTATTTCCTTAATGTTAGAACTAGATACTTCATATATCTCGTCGGATGGAAGGCCATTCTTGTTTATCTTTAACACGATATCACCTTGAAAAACTTCACTTAAAGCTTTTATTTTAATTCTATAACTAACAAACCTATTAAAAAGATACGAGGTATAGGAATGAGTAAACATAATTCTTAATTGTTTAGGTATGAGACGCAAAGCAGAGATGTAGCTTCTCGGGTGTTTAGATAAAAATTTTAACATCCGCTTTTCATACCATAAATAGTTTGGAAATTTCTTGGCAGCTTCTTCAAAATTCATATTTTCTCTTAGATAAGATCTTGCTTCTTTTGTCATTTCATCTTCGTAGGGTGAAATTTCTGTCAAAAATTTAATAACCGCATCTTTAAATTGTCCTTTTACTATGTATTTGCCAATAATATGATTTATTGGTCTCTTTGTTCCAAAACGCTGATAACCAAAGAAATTAGGAGCTCCCCCCATTTTCTCAATTTCGCTTAATACCCCTCTTACACGATGTTGAATCTCATCTCTATCAAGACTTATTTTCCTTATGATAATTCGAAAATGATTACCCCAAAGATCTCCAATATTCACTTTATTATCAGAATACCAACATCCTCTTACATATAAATCGTTAATCCTAATATTTAACAGATCTTCAGGTTTCACCTTCCATACGCTGACACGTTGAATTGTAATAGCTTTTTTATCTTTAATACCGGCAATAGAAAAATTCTCTGGGCTTACGTTCAACCGTCTAGCTAACGCCTCGATGGCCCTAAAAGTATCCCAATTATGTTTTTCTAACAAAAATATTAAATACCTAGAGTGTCTTTCAACGTTGGCTCCGTAATTTCTTCCTGCTCTGAGAATTTCCCTTTCGGGAGTAATTTCCTCGACAATGAAATCTTCTATCTTTTCTCTAATTCTACCTCCTATACCTTCTGTTTTAGATACATAGCCACTAATACCAATAAATTCCTCCACGTGATAAATTTTCACAAAACTCACCTATAATAGGGGAAGCATACCTGTCAATTTATCAATCAGTTTCTCAGGGGCGGGACCAATAGCAAGAGATGTTACAGTTCCTGGAGGGATTTCTGTTAACCCACAATCCCTTATTAAAGCGTGAGGTAAATCGAGTTTTTCAGCTTTTCTCTTTAATTCCAATAGTTCTTCTAACGTTTTAACTTTCACAACCACTTTCTTTTGCCCCTCCTTCATCCATTTCTCCCACCATTCGTTATACCTATTTCTAGCCACTTCTGCAGCTGTAACCGAAGCATGAGCTACTTGAACTGCCAATTTCCCTTTACTTAGTTTAAGATCATCTCTAACAACAATAACCTGCTTATATTCAAAACCGATCATGCTTAACACCATATAATAGTCATATTTAGACATTAATTGAGTCTCATTAATTCTATATCACTTGATGGCGATAAAGGCTAGCAAAATCCATTCCTCAGATAAAAGAAATTAAAACACTTATTTCGAAACAGTTTACGTAATTGGTAGAATTAAACCACCTTTCGCACTAGTCTTCCTCAGCTATAAGAAACTGCTTTTCAGGAGTTATTACTTCGATCTTCCGTTTGGTCTTTGTTATTTGTGAAACGTGAATAAGTCCTTCTATTTCAAGTTGAAGCAAGGCTTTATTTAACTCTGTTGAAGATAAATTCTTTATATATTTCTGTAGTTGCCTCTCTAAGTCGCTATCCAACATTACTTGATGCTTTTTAACAATCTGAAGAATCAAAACTTTTAGTGGCGTCAATTTCCATATTTGTGGCCTTACTGGCATTTCTATACCTCCATTAGACTGTTGGAGTCGGTTGAAGCTGATGGAAACGTTTAAACTGTTCTTTTAACCTTTCATACCATCTTATTGCTTCGGGAGTTACTGTTGGATGTATTTTTTGGAGAGCTTTTTCAAAGTGCTCCCATTTTACTATTTTTGCCTCAATACTTTCTCTTAAAGCTAACATTGCTGCTTCTCTGCATAGTGCTGCTAAGTCTGCCCCCACAAAACCATGAGTCATATCTGCAAGCTTTAGAAGATCTACGTCTTCCGCTATAGGCATTTTACAAGTGTGTATCTTTAATATTTCTAAGCGAGCTTTTTTATCTGGTGGCGGCACATATATTAACCTATCGAATCTTCCAGGCCTTAAAAGAGCTGGATCTAGCATATCTGGCCTACTTGTGGCAGCAATTACAACAATTTCCCTTAAAGGTTCTAGTCCATCAAGTTCTGTTAATAATTGACTTACGACTCTTTCTGTAACCTGGGTTTCACTTGCAAGTCCCCTTCTAGGTGCAAGAGAATCGATTTCATCAAAGAAGATTATTGCTGGGGAGACCATGCGAGCTTTTCTAAATATTTCTCTCACAGCTTTTTCGGATTCCCCAACCCATTTAGACATTAGCTCAGGGCCTTTTACACTTATGAAATTAGCTTCACTCTCTGTTGCTATAGCTTTAGCTAACAGGGTTTTCCCAGTTCCCGGAGGACCATAAAGCAATATTCCCTTTGGTGGGTCTACACCCATACGTTTGAATACCTCTGGATGCTTTAATGGCCATTCTACAGCTTCCTTCAACTCCCGTTTTACCTCTTCAAGTCCACCTACATCTTCCCAGTGAACATTTGGTACCTCCACAAGTACTTCTCTGATGGCTGAAGGCTGTATTTCTTTTAATGCATCAAGAAAATCTTTCATAGTAATTTTGATTTTCTCAAGCACATGTGGAGGTATTACTTCTTCATCCAAATCTATTTCAGGCAAATATCTTCTAAGAGCTTTCATTGCTGCTTCTCTGCATAATGCTGCTAAGTCTGCCCCCACAAAACCATGAGTCATATCTGCAAGCTTTAGAAGATCTACGTCTTCCGCTATAGGCATTTTACAAGTGTGTATCTTTAATATTTCTAAGCGAGCTTTTTTATCTGGTGGCGGCACATATATTAACCTATCGAATCTTCCAGGCCTTAAAAGAGCTGGATCTAGCATATCTGGCCTACTTGTGGCAGCAATTACAACAATTTCCCTTAAAGGTTCTAGTCCATCAAGTTCTGTTAATAATTGACTTACGACTCTTTCTGTAACCTGGGTTTCACTTGCAAGTCCCCTTCTAGGTGCAAGAGAATCGATTTCATCAAAGAAGATTATTGCTGGGGAGACCATGCGAGCTTTTCTAAATATTTCTCTCACAGCTTTTTCGGATTCCCCAACCCATTTAGACATTAGCTCAGGGCCTTTTACACTTATGAAATTAGCTTCACTCTCTGTTGCTATAGCTTTAGCTAACAGGGTTTTCCCAGTTCCCGGAGGACCATAAAGCAATATTCCCTTTGGTGGGTCTACACCCATACGTTTGAATACCTCTGGATGCTTTAATGGCCATTCTACAGCTTCCTTCAACTCCCGTTTTACCTCTTCAAGTCCACCTACATCTTCCCAGTGAACATTTGGTACCTCCACAAGTACTTCTCTGATGGCTGAAGGCTGTATTTCTTTTAATGCATCAAGAAAATCTTTCATAGTAATTTTGATTTTCTCAAGCACATGTGGAGGTATTACTTCTTCATCCAAATCTATTTCAGGCAAATATCTTCTAAGAGCTTTCATTGCTGCTTCTCTGCATAATGCTGCTAAGTCTGCCCCCACAAAACCATGAGTCATATCTGCAAGCCTATCTAAGTTTATGTCTTCTGCTAGGGGCATACCACGAGTATGAATTTGCAAAATCTCACGACGACCATCACGATCAGGAACACCAATCTCAATCTCCCTATCAAATCTCCCCGGCCTCCTCAAAGCAGAATCCAAAGCATTAGGCCTATTAGTAGCACCAATAACAATAACCTGACCACGACTCTCAAGACCATCCATTAGTGCTAGCAGCTGAGCAACAACACGACGCTCAACCTCACCAGTAACCTCCTCCCTCTTAGGAGCAATAGCATCAATCTCATCAATAAAAATAATACTAGGAGCATTCTTTT
>CAYYZD010000036.1:0-11067 GCA_964476035.1 uncultured archaeon | reverse complement strand
TTGAGCTTGAAGTAAAGGGAGACTTTAACGCTGCTTTAGGCTTTATTAGTGCTTTGTCAGGTGTTCAACATTTTTCGATTTTAGAGTTTATTCAGGCTCAGCAGCTTCAAGAAATCAATGCTAAGTTTAATGTTTTAGCTAAATGCTTCGATGAATTGGCTAAAAACTTGAAAGATATGGCTCAAACAAAAGTTACGCTAAGCTACGCATTATCTAAACAAAAAGAAAAGGAAGGTGATTTGAGCTATGTCTCGTAGGATTTTGGATGAGATTGTTCGTAGTTTGAGTGTTGAGGCTCGCCGTAAAATTGTTCTCAGAGTTATTGAGATCGCTGGTTCACAGAGCAAGGCCGCTAGGCTTCTAGGCGTCTCTAAATCAGCTATAACGGCGTACATTAAAGATGTTTGTCAGCCAGGTGACGAAACAATTCTGAAACTTCTTGATAAAGGTGTTTTATCTTCACAGGAATTTGCAGACATCTTGCTTGAAGATTTGGAAAAATATGTTCTGCTTATTGCTAAACACGTAGGATGGGAGAAAGTTTGCGGAAAGCTGAAAGGTATTATAAATGCTCGATCTGTAAAAATCTAAAGCTTGAGAAGAAAAATAGGAGCTTTGTGTTTTGCTGTTCCGTATTTGAGACTAGCTTTGAAAGTATTGTTAGAAGCTATGAAGATTATGCTAATTGTCCCTTTTTTATCCCTAAAAACTCCGATGAAGGTGATGTTTTGCAACCTAACATTGTTTGGATTGGCAGAAAGGAGCTCAGCCGCTACATCCTTGCGACACTTAAAGTTTTGGAGACATCTAGCGAGGTTAAAATTAAAGCTAGGGGCAGACTCATAAGTCGAACTGTAGATATTGTTGAAGTTGTCAGAAAAAGGTTTCTACCCGTAGCTAAAATAAAAAAGGTGGAGATTGGCAGCGTTGAGAAAGACAATAGGAGAGTTAGTGAGATTGAGATTTTTTTGGAGGTCTAAGACATGTTGAAGGAGAAAATTAAAGGCCGTCAAGTCTGGCTTAATGCGATTGCACACAAGTTTTGGATTCGCAGCGATTGCAGAAAAAGTCAAAACGGTTTCGTGGACGTTGAAAAGTGTTTGCAATGCCCGCATTTCGTAGGTGTTAGAGTAGGTGGACGTAAGCTTTACGTTTTCTGCAGCTTCCTATCTCCGAATTTAACCAAGAGCTTTAAGGAGAAGCTGATTAAAGTCAAATCCTTGCAGAAACTCCACAAAATGTATAATGAGTTAAAATACACTCTCCTAAAAAGAGATGTTTAAAAATGCAAAAAGAAGTAAAAATTGGGAAGAAAAGGAAGGCTAAGGGCTACTTTGAAAGATTTAATCACTTAGAAGTTTGTATAACTCTCATTACGGGTGAAAAGATGATAGGTAAGTTACATACAAACACATACAACAAGTACGATGTTCTTTTAGAGTTTAATGGTCGTAGAATACTGATCCCAAAACACTCGATTTCGTATTTAGCTGAGGTTGAGAAAGGCGAGTAGTTTGGGTGCTGAGGTTAGGGTTAAGGGTTTAAAGCTTCAGCGTGAAATCTTCGATTTTTTGCAGGAGCGAGGTTACCTAGTTTTTTACGAGGTTAAGCGTTGCGATCTAGCTTTTTTCAGCAAAAACCTCGAGATCTTATATGTTGTTGAGGTTAAAAACTATAGGATTCCAAAAAATAAGATGCGTAAAATTGTTTATAGGTTAAACCAAAAGAAAAAGCAGGTTGCAGAGCATTTCCGCAAACTAGGTTTCAAATTTAAACAAGTTGTTCCTATCCTAATAGCACGGGTTTTTGAAAGGAGGAGCAGAAAAGTTTTATGTTACGCCCTCGAGGAGTTTATGAACTTATTAAACAAAATAGGATGAAAGAGTAAATCAACTATTTAGATTCAAGAAGTCTTATTTTTGGTTGTTTGCGGTTTTAAGGATTTTTCTTTCAGAAAATAAGCCACCTTTGAAGCGGGGTTTTCTCTAGTACTTATTAAGGCTTCTATAATGTCCGAAAACGTTGGCTTCTTACCCATAAGCTCATATACTCTAGATTGAAGTACCGAAAGCCGTTGATGTACTTCTTTTCTTAATTTTATTGTAACGCCATTCCTTACCTTGCTCATCATATACGTTACTAACGTTAATAACATTTAAATATTACGATACATACAACCATCAATGGAAAGTCATAATATTATAAGAAACTTAATCTTGGGTGAGAAACATGCAAGTAGAAAAGAGGCTTGACAGTCTTGAAATTGCTGTAAAAAAGGCAACCCTGTCACCTAAACCGAGAGAGGAAGAATTGTTCAGAATGGCTATGAGAGTATTAGCGGAAGAGGAAAAATTAGAACAAATGCTAGAAAAAGCTAAGACTAAGGAAGAAAAAAGGAAAATAGAAGCACAGTTGAAAAGGGTAAAGCGAATGAGAAGGCAACTGTTAAATACCTACGCCGCTTTGGCAATCAGAGCGGCTAAGGGAGGATGGAAACAAATACCACTAATAACTAAACTTGGAAAATGGGGGGAACAATAATGGTAGCTATCAAAGGTGAAGAAATAAAAAAAGCGGTGCTCAGAATCTTAAAAGACATAAAAGAAAATCCTGAGTTCAAGTTAAACAAACTTTATAAAGTAGCTTCAATCTTTCTAGCAATAGGAGAGGTAGTTGACATGCCTAGCTTGAAGATGATGGCTGATTATGTTGTGTCTGCCCCTTCAAGATTCAACCAGTTACTGAGTTATAAATACCAGGTAATGGGTTCCCCACTTGAAGAAAAATTTGGAAAAGATATCGATTCAATGCTTAAGCAATTTTTTGACGCTATAGAAAAGTGCGCAAACTTAATTGCTAAAGAGTCGATCGACGAGCTAGAAATTCTAAAACTATTAGGCCAGCTGGAAGATATGTATTCAAAAATGCCTTCACTACGAGAGTAGTTGTTCTTCACTAGAAATTAGGCACATATTTATTTAACCTCTTAGAAAGGTTTGGTGCATAATTAGATGGACAAAATTAAATAAACTAAAACTTCAAAGTAGCGTTTATCAATCTTAGTACTCTAAACTTAAACCTTCTCCCTTTTTATAAGATTGTATGCTGTGTCTTTTATCCGTTTCCAAAACATGTAGAAGCCATCATAGCTTAGATAGTAGTAGTATTTGTTGTGTTGTCTAAGTCCTTAAACAATTCCACATCTTCTAACTTTTGAAATAAGATATTCCAACTGTTTTCTTGGGATCGCTAGCTCTTCCATCAATTCCTCTCTTGTCTTAGGTCTTTCACGTAAACACATTAGCAAAGATGCGACTTTTTCCTGAACCTTCTTGCTCCCAGGTGCAATTATGCAGCATAGCTCTTCTAAACCCATTTCAAAATCCCTAACTAAAATTTTTGAGGTAAAACCTTAAAAGTTTTGAGAATATATAGGAGAAAACCCGACAAAAATATGAAATAATCACATAGCTCCGATTATCAGCTACAGCAAAATCCCTAAAAATTTTGGGGTTTACGTATTCTACACCGCTAGAACAATTAGAAAACTTAGTTTTTGAGCTACGCAACCTACGTAAGAAAATAACATAAGAAAGATGTGCTATCAAGTCATAAAATATAATTTATAAGAAAAAGAAAAGGAAATATGTAAAATAAAGATCATAAAGTAGGGGGGTGTTATTAATGGTTGGGAGTGTGGAGATTAAAGGGAGAGAAGTCTTATTTAAAGAACTTAGAGGAGCCACAAGAGGAACTGACTATTTTTACATCGAATCTAAGGGCAGGCTTATTCCCGTGAGATTACTTGGAAGCGAAAGGTTTGTAGAAGAATGGGGTGGCAAGAGAAAGGAGTACGAAATTAAAGTCGATATAGCAGAAATTGAAGATAAAAACATATATCACTTTAGTTTTTCTAGAAAAAGTGGTTACCTTAATGTAAGGTTATATAAGGTTAAGAACGGAGAAGTCCATGATTTGGGCTTTTTAAGTGATGAAAAAATAAAGGACTTAAAATTTTGGGTTTTGGGAGATGAAAGGAGTCTCGTTGAAGAGTTTAGGGAAATGATAGAAGAGATAAGAGAAATTGAAAGGTCAAGAGGATTTGAATTTTTCTTCTCAGGTCACGCTGAAAGAACAAAGGAAGCGGTAACAGACCCTGATATGGCATATATAACTTCTATGGTGCTTCCAGACCCTAATAGTAGAATAAATTCGTTAAAGGTTAAAAGAAGAACCCTTCACGAGATATGGATATTAGCACATATAATAGATGCTTTGAACGGAGACGTTGAAGACGTACTTGGAGAGAAAAGGCTTTGGATCGAAACCGCATCAGAAACACCCACAGCTTTTTTAAAAACTCCGCATTGTGATCTAACCGTGTGGTATCAGTTTCCAATATGGGAACAACTTAGAACTGTAGCCATAGGGGCGCTTACTGGTATAAGACACCATGTGAGACCTGATATTATCATTTTTAAAGGGATTCATAGATATGCGAGCAATGTGAGAACGGAAAGAGGGGATAGAATCAGAGTAAAAGCGGTTGTTGTTGACCCGAAAATAGAGATAAGAGAAAGTGATATCGATCAATTAAGGGCATATACACAATTCTTTCCAGAAGGAAGCAAATTTATATGTCCTTGTATGGACATAGCAGGCTATAAGTTAAGTGGATGGGAGATTATAGAAAATGTAAAGTCCAGGGCAGAGGGAATTAGTATATTCAGGGAACGCATAAGAAAAGCTGTATCAGAAATATGTTCCTCTTAGCAATTAGGAACTTGTAACGATTTGTTAGCGCACATTATGCTATTTTATCTTTTTCCCATTAAATCACTTCTCGTTGCCTTATTCCGGGGTATATTAAAACAACAACACACATCAGAATAACAGCAGCTAAAACAACTATTAGCAACGGATAGCCATATAGATAAGTCGCAGCCAGCCAGTACAGCAGCAGATTAAAATTTTCCCTTAGAAAAGCCACGAACTCGTTGTAATAGCTGGCTATTTCCTCACCGTAGAAAATCGAAGCAGCTAGAAAAACCTAAAACCACAGCTGTGACCTTACCTTTCGCCACTCTTAACACCTTCCTCCAAAATTCTGCCTTCCTTGCAAACTGAATGCCATATTTCCCGCCATTCGCCTACACGGCTACGCATAATTGAATAATATTGTTTTAGGATCTCTATAACTATGCTCGGAACATTTCCATGTTTCCATTCGTCTTCCTCGTGCTGCAAGCATCGGCATTGAGCATAAGTATCGTGGTTCATCTTAAAGGGGTAAAATGAGACAGCGTAGTCGCCCCTTTCCAAGCAAACCTTGATGTATTTGCAAACGTTTAAGGGCCAAGGCTCCTCTATGACCTTCTTAGGAAGTCTGCGGATAGCTTCCTTAATAGCTTCCTCCGTCGTATCATATAGGCTGATTCTTGTAGGCTTAAATAAACTAAGTATCTTATCGCTTTTCTTTAACTTCGATTCCTTTTCTAATGCCTTCAAAAACTTTTCCAACCTATCACTCATCACCTACACCATGTAAAAATAGTTGCTATAGCTTTTTAAAGCTATTCGAGTTACATATGGAACTTAACCATTATATACGGTTTTGGATAAGAATTTATCCAGGTTCAAAAGCATATCTTTAAAGTTTTCGTTAAAAAAAATATTTTTTTGTCGTCATATTTTTATATTCTAATGTGATAACTTTAGATGATGGTGGGAATATTGCCACGTAAACGTAGCGGTAGGCAGCAGGTTAAATTAAGTCTTTGGATCGATGTAAAACTTAAAGATATGTTGAGGAAGGTTTCTGAGGCTAGAGGAGAAGATATGAGCGACTTCGTTAGAAGAGCGATAAAAAGGGAACTAGCAAGACTTTCATTTTTACCAGAAGAAGAAAAGAAAGCCCTAGGCGTAATTGCAGAGTAAGAGAATGATAACATTACGCTTAGGATGGTGTGTTAAGATACAATTGAAAAAACCTAAAGTTGTGTATGTTCGCTATTTTGATCATCTCTTGTTTCGAAACGTATCCTTAAATAAGGGGGATTTAAGGCCTCCTATTCGTGAAACTATTGGTTGGCTTGTTTGGGAAGATGAAATTGCCATTCACATCTTGTGGGATAAGAGTTGTAAAAAACTTCCCCAAGAGAAAACTCAGGATAGAATATCAGGCATAATAATACTAAAACCATGCATAATAGAAATGAGAGAGGTAAACTTATTTGTTCGAAGCTAATTCTTTTTCTGTTTTCTCTATCCAAAGCTTTATGGCTTCCTCTATGGCTTTACTTAACTGTCCCTTAGTTTTACTCCACTTTTTTGCTATTAGTATTCTCAGCCTTTTTTCAAGGTCATCTGGAATTATAGCCGTTATTTTCCCCATATCTTGCACCTTAACAAATGATTAATACAAAACTGCTTTTCGAGAAAGATAACTATGCTGTTTGGGAAATTCAGGGGACAAACAATGTTTTAATTGAAGTTTCCAGAGAACGATACGGAAAAATATTGTCTCCTGTGATAGTTGAAATTAAGAAGCCAAGAAGGAAGCTGGAATGGGTTATTCTAGATTACGTTGTTAGAAGTTTGAGGAAAGGAACTCCACTAATACCTTTTACATTAAAACATAGCAACAATGAGACTAGCAGAATTTCTATATAGATATAGGAGTAGAAGTGAAAAGAGCTTGTGGAACTACATTAGAGCACTTAGATCGTTCTGCGAATGGACGGGTAAAAACCCCGATCAGCTTATTGCTGAATGCTTCAATGGTGATGGAAGCCCGAATCTTAAAAGAATTCAAGAAACTGCAAGAATCCTCGATGAATTTTTAGGTGAACAGGAAGCTCTTGGATGTGCACAACATTCATTATCAACCATATCGGCCTTTATAAAAACATTCTACAGAGTAAACGACATAACATTAAATTTACCAGGAAAATACAGAGTTACGGTGACATATAGAGACAGGGCGCCTAAACCAGAGGAGTTACAGAGGTTAATCGAGGTTGCAGATTTAAGGGAAAAAGCTATGATAGCCATGCTTGCAACAGGAGGCTTCAGAATAGGAACACTCCTAAAACTAAAATATAGACATGTCAAAGAGGATTTAGAAGCTGGTAGAGTTCCAGTTCATATACATGTTGAAGCAGAACTCAACAAAGGGAAAGTTTGCGATTATGATACCTTTATAAATGAGGAAGCAGCCCACTACCTTAAGCTCTACTTGGAACAACGGAGAAAAGGAACGGAGAAAATTCCTCCAGAAATAATAACAGATGAAAGTCCATTGTTTATATCGAAAAGAGAGAAGAGAACTCCATTAAACTACGCTGCTTTTGAGAGAACTTGGAGAAAATTGCTATGGAAGGTAAATCTAGATAAGCGTAGAGGAAGAATGAGAGAAATAAGGATTCACAGTTTAAGAAAGTTTTTCAAAACTCAACTCGTAGCTTTAGGAGTGCCAACAGAGTATGTTGAATATATGATGGAACATAAGCTAAGCACTTATCACGATGTTCAAATGAAGGGAGTAGAATTCCTACGCAACATTTACGCTACTGCAAATCTGAGAATATTCCCGAAACCCAAAGCAACCCTAGCAGATATACTAAAAGAGATTATAAGAGCTAGGGGAGAAGACCCTTCAAAGTATCTCAAAGAAGAAACAATGGCTGGAAGAACCGTGATTTCAAAGGAAGATGAAGCAGAAATCTATGCAAGAGTAATTTGGGAAATGCTTCGCAAGGAACTTGTGAAAGATTTAAATACTATTCCAGAGGATAAGTTAAAGGTCTAAATGCTAGGTATGTAAGGGTGATCTTAATTGGTAATATGGCATGGGAAATCACGTCGACTACCAACTGGGGCTAGAAGAAAGAAATTCAGGAAGAAAAGGAAATATGAAATGGGCCGTGACCCAGCTGAGACCGTGTTAGGTCCCGATAAAAGAAAGATTGTTAGAATACGTGGAGGAAATTTTAAGATAAAATTGTTATCCACCGAATTTGCTAATGTCACTGACCCAAGCACGAAGATTACCAAAAAAGTGAAGATCACCGGTGTGTTGGAAAACCCAGCGAATATAGATTATTCCCGTAGAGGAGTAATAACTAGAGGAGCAATTATAAAAACAGAATTGGGATTAGCAAGAGTTACAAGTCGCCCCGGTCAAAATGGAACTGTGAACGCTATATTAATTGAGGGAAGAAAATAAGTCATTTGTTTATATACTATATTTGCTATTACATTTATTTTAGTTTCATGTTGAGGAGAAGTATATGCGTAGAAGAGGAAATTATATTATTTTATGGCCGGCTTACTTCGATAGAAAACTGTCAAGAACTCAAGGTAGACGAGTCCCTTTAAAGTTTAGTGTTGAAAATCCTTCACTTATGGAAATAAATAAAGTTGCACGGAAACTTGGTTTTAAAACCATAATAGAACCTAATAAAAGATATCCGAAAGACTGGTGGAACTATAAAGGGAGAATTTTAATCCAGGTCGATAGAGCAAAGGAATCAAAAACTTTAATTCTTAAAAAAATCGGAAAGATGTTGAAAGAAATCAGAACTCAATAGCTTTAAATACGTTATTCGCAAAGATAGGAGTTCATTAATAAAAAATGGAAATAGTTAGATAAGAAATATGACTTATACGATAAAGAATAGGAGGATGCTTGTTGAAAAGGTTAGGAAAAGTCTCTCATATTTCCTCCCACAAAATGCTGATTTTAAGATCTGATTTTGCCCCTAGTATTGGTGATGCTGTGGTTACAAAAAGTTTAACGAAAATAGGAAAGGTTTCCGATGTTTTTGGCCCTGTTTCAAAGCCTTATGTGGCTATTAAACCGAAAGAAGGTTTGAATTTAACTGAATTGATTGGGCAAATTCTATACATTTTTCCAACTTTGAAAAAATCCAAAAAAATTAGGTCCAGGAGGAAAACGCTTGGCAAAAAAGGATCAAAAAACAAGATGCCCCGAATGCGGGGAAGTTAAACTAATAAAAGATTATGAAAGAGCCGAACTTATTTGCACTAACTGTGGTCTCGTGATTAAAGAGAAAATGATGAATCTTGGGCCTGAATGGCGAATTTTTGATAAAGAACAAACAAAGGAAAGGGTACGTGTTGGGGCGCCAACAACATATACTATACATGACAAGGGATTAACAACCATGATAGATTGGAGAAATAAAGATGTTCATGGAAAAAATTTGCCGCCAATAAAACGGACCCAAATATATAGATTACGTAGACTTCAAAAGCGTCTATCTGTTTCAAGTGTTATCGAAAGGAATCTCGTTTTCGCACTATCCGAGTTAAATAGAATGGCTTCTCACTTAAACTTGCCTAAAAATGTTAGAGAATCGGCAGCTGTAATTTACCGGAAAGCAGTTGAGCTAAATTTGATTAAGGGACGATCTATTGAAGAAGTTGCAGCTGCTGCAATCTATGTAGCATGTCGTAAATGTAAGGTTCCCATTACACTTGATGAAATTTCGGAAATATCAAGAGTAAAAAAGAAGAACTTAGGTAGAAACTATAGATTTTTAGCTAAAAAACTTCATATATTATTTCCTCCAGCCAACCCGATTGATTACATTCCTAAATTTACCTCTGACCTTGGTCTCTCTAACAAGGTGCAAAACCTAGCAATTGACATAGTTAAGCAAGCCTGTTTGAGAGGCATAACCTTTGGCAAGGGCCCAAAAAGTATTGCCGCCGCAGCAATATATATCGCCAGTATGAGTATGGGTGAGAGGAGAACTCAGAGACAGATTGCTCAAGTTACTCGTGTGACAGAGGTTACAATTAGGAATCGATATAAGGAACTCGTTGAAAAATTAGATTTAAATATCTCACAAAATATTTCACGGGAGTAAACATGGAAGAAGAAGCATATGAGCTTATTAAACGTGCAGGAGAAAAGGGAATTTTACAAAGCGAGTTATGGAAGATGCTTAAAACGAATAGCCGAGAAGGATCAAGAATAGCAACTAAACTAGAGAATAGAGGACTAATTAAAAGGGAAAAAGTCCTTTATAAAGGAAGATGGACGTTTAAACTAGTTCCGATCAAAACTGAAGTAAAGGAAGTACAGTGGACAACACTAGATGGATGTCCCTGCTTTACATGCCCCAATATTAGAGAGTGCAAACTTGGAAGCGCAATTACGCCAGCAACATGCAAAGATTTAACGGAGTGGATAAAAAAACTCATCAAGAGAAATACTCGCAATTTTTAACCATAAAAACTGAGAGCTATTATGTACATTTCCGCGCTTTCTTTACGAGATGCTTCTGGTTTTGTTACCTTAACTTTCTTGAAATACATCTTAATTTTACCTAAATATTCATTGAATAGATCCCCCTGAAAAACTTTCACGACAAATTTACCGCCTTTTCTAAGAACTTTTTTAGCTATTTCTAAAGAAGCTTCTGCAAGATATATTTGTCTAGCATGATCTACCTCCCAGATGCCGCTTACATTAGGTGAACAATCGCTTAAAACGAGATCTACCTTACCATTAGCTACCTTAATGATCTTCCTCAGGGTTTCTTCACGAGTTATGTCCCCTTGAATAAAGTGCACATTAGGAAGAGGAACCATTTCAACCAAATCCACACCAATAACTAAACCGTCATCCCCCACTCTGCTTAGGGAATATTGTAGCCAACCACCTGGTGCGCAGCATAAGTCTAGGACTTTTTTAACTCCTTTAAAGATACTAAATTTTTTATCTAACTGTTCAAGTTTGTAAGCTGCCCTAGATCTAAACCCTTCGAGCTTGGCTTTCCTATAGTAGAAGTTTTTCTTTCTTTTCCTCATCCATCCTTTACCCAACAAATTCACCTCCATATGAGACCAGTAAAAATAATTCAACCTAATGGTAATTATTTTCATTGCATCTTAACAATCTCTAATAAATCCTTACGAGATGCGTCTGTTTTTATTCCATAGGGACTAAAGTGTGTTTCATAGGCGTTAAATCCTCGATTTCTCAATTTTTCTATTAGAACTATTTTAGGGGGTACTTGAGCCTTAGCTTCTTTG
>CAYYZD010000035.1:0-11118 GCA_964476035.1 uncultured archaeon | reverse complement strand
GGACTATATATGAGGGAAAAGAGAACCATATTTCTGAAAGAGGATGTAGGCGAAAATCTGCAAACAATAATCCACGAATTATTGCATGCAGTGCAAAAATGTAATAAATCACCTATAAGAACAGAAAAGATAGTTATTTTTCTCACCTATTTAATTTTGAAGGATAGATTCGAACACGACTATTTGACAAGTAAAATTATTGAGGAATGGCAGGAGGAAATACGCAATAAAAACATAGAAATAGTTAAACATAGGCTATTGCGGGAAGGAGATTGCAACGACATTTAAAACAGCATTTCATATGTCTTAATCACCGTGGTGTATGATAATTATGAAAACAATGAACTGCCGATATTTTCTACGCATTTCCTTCCATATTTAAATACAAATTTTTCATATAACTACTAAGTTTAGTGTATAAATTACATAAATTTATATGAAAAAATGTTATTTATTATAATTTTTACGAATTTTTTCGCAAAAGATTTATGGGGGTAACTGCTGCTTTAGTAGGCTTTGTGGGAAAAATGACAGAGACTACATATGTAAAAGAGTTAGATTTAAGCTCTTTAAGCTCCTTATCAAAGAGTTACATAACTATAAGGCATCCACGCATGAAAAAAGTGCTTAGAATACAAGCCACCATATGTTTGGCCGCTAGAGAATACCTTAACTCGCTAGGCTTTATTGAGCTTCTTCCCCCAATAATCGGACCAGTTACAGATCCGGGTATCAGAGGTGCTAAGCAGGTAACTTTCGACTTCTATGGACGTGAATACAAAATAATGAGTAGCGCGATACTTTACAAGCAAATGACCGTGGCTTCTCTTGGAAAAATATATTTCTTCTCTCCAAATGTAAGGCTTGAACCTCTGGACTCAGCTAAAACCGGAAGGCACCTGGTGGAATTTGTGCAAATAGACATTGAACAAGCGTATGCAAACTATTTTGACGCTATGGAAATAGCGGAAGGACTACTAACATACGTAGTCAAAAAAGTGTTGAAAGAACATGAAGAAGACCTAAAAGACCTTGGCAGAGAACTCAAAGTTCCAAGAAGGCCTTTTAAAAAATTAACACATAAAGAAGTTGTCGATATTCTAAGATCTCATGGCATAGAAGCAAGTTATGAACATGAAATACCTTGGGAAGCTGAGAAGGAGCTTTCATGCATGTTTGAAGACCCATTCTTCATCTATGATTATCCATGTGGTGCTAGAGGATTTTATGACCGTGAAGACCCGGATAGACCAGGTATTCTCAGAGATTTTGATATGCTTTATCCAGAAGGCTACGGTGAAGCTGTTTCGGGAGCTGAAAGAGAATACAGGGTTGAAAAAGTTATTGAAAGAATGCGGGCTACCGGCGAAAACCCTGCAAAATATGGTTGGTACATTGAAATGCTGAAATACGGTATTCCACCAAGTGCAGGGTTTGGAATAGGTGTGGAAAGGCTTACAAGATACATATGCGGGCTAAAAACCGTTTGGGAAGCTAGACCATACCCTAAGGTAGCTGGAATACATTCGCCATAGGAGGCCTACCTTGTGCCTTTTAAGCTTCTTAAAGGTGCTACCCCTACTGTAATCTTTGCTGCACTTGTGAAATAGCTAGAAAAACCGTTTATGGAAGAGATGTGCTGTATCCTTTTCTACCGTCTAAAGAGTTTGGAAAGGTTTAAGCGGGGAGGGGAGACATATACTTCGGGGGGACCCTCGTTTCCTTACTTTAGATCATATTGTTCTTCTTCCATACCTTTTTCTGCCCAGTAGGTTAAGGGAAGCTTGATAATCGAGCAGATGGTATAGTCAATTTCGTTGAAGCTATTAAAGTTGAAGCTCAAATGCTTACATCAGCGCTTGGAAAATATTCTCTAAATGAGTTAACTAAGGAGGATGTTGGAGCCATAGATAAGGTAGTAGCGGAAATGTTCAACATAGAGCAAATTTACGGATAGTAAATCCCCTATTTTAACGTTTAATGTGATTTTTTGTCTAAAAAATTATTTTGCCGTAAATTTCATATTTATCGAACTGAAGATTTTTATTTGCATTGTTGTTTACGATTTATACATAACATATTGTTTACAAAATTTACATAATGTTTAAGAGAGGTAGTATTCGTGCAAAATAAAATAGGATTTTTTATCGGATGTACCATTGCGAAGATGGCCAGAGAACTCTATGAAGCTGTAATCGATATCTTTAATGTTTTAAACATTAAATTTGACGTTTTCGGCGAAGACATATGTTGCGGAATGCCCTTAATATTATCTGGCTACCAAGAAAAAGTGAAATCTATCGCGAAAGAACTAATTAACAATTTTGCAGAAAAAGAAGTATCTTTAATTGTTACATCCTGTCCAGCATGTTATAGAATCTTTTCAGAATATTACCCTAAAATTTTGAGCGTAAATTTACCCTTTAAGACCTTACACCTTACACAATTCATATATAAGATTGTTAAGGAAAGGAAGATCAGTTTCGGAAGAACTTCGCCAATGAAAGTTACTTACCATGACCCTTGCGAATTAGGAAGGCATTGTCAAATTTACGATGAGCCGAGAACTCTCTTAAACATGATACCATCAATTAATTTAATAGAATTGGATCTTAATCGAGAAAATTCAACATGTTGCGGTGGAGGAGGACTTTTAAAAGCAACTTTCCCCCAAGTTGCGATCGAAGTTGCGAAAGAGAAAATAGAAACAGAAATTCTGCCTCTTAAAGTTGATGCAGTAGTTACCGCATGTCCAGCTTGTTATCTTATTTTTAAAGACGCTATTAGAGAGGGATGGATGAATCTTAAAATCTATAGTATAGAGCAAATTTTAGCATTGGCTATTGGAGGAAAAAATTGTGGAGAAGCTTGACGATGAATGGTTTACCTACAAGAACATGTTGTATGAAGCTTTAGAAAATGAATTTATAAGAACTGCTCTCAGAAGAGCTATAAAATCCTTTAGAACAAACAGAGATAAAGCAATTCAAAGATTTCCCGAGGTTAGGGAAAAACGAAAGAAGCTAAGAAAAGTAAAGGAATATGTTCTCATGCACTTGGATGAAATGATTAAAATAACAATTGAATCTTTTGAAGCAATGAAAGGACACGCCTACTATGCTAAAACCGTCAAAGATGCTCTTAAAATATTTGATGAAATTATTGGATCAGGAAAAATAGTTGTTAAATCAAAGTCAATAACTTCGGAAGAAGTAAATCTAAACGAATTTCTAGAAAAAAGAGGAAACACAGTATATGAAACCGATTTAGGCGAGTTTATCATACAAAATCTTGGCAGTAAACCTATGCATATTCTCTCTCCAGCAATTCACGTTCCAAAGGAAAAAGTTGCAGAACTATTTTCAAAGATAATAAAACAAAAAGTACCTCCAGATGTTAACCAACTTGTTTCCATTACAAGAAATTTGCTTAGGGAGAAGTTTTTTGAAGCTGATGTTGGAATTAGCGGTGCCAACGCTGTTTCAGCAAACACAGGATCCATTTTTGTAATAGAAAATGAGGGGAACGCAAGATTCGCTACTAATGCTCCTCCAATCTATATCGCTCTTGCAGGTATTGAAAAAATAGTTCCAACACTTATGGATGGTATGCTCCTCGTGGAAGTAGTTTCACGTTACGCCTCCTACTACATTCCTAGCTTTGTTTCAATAATTTCTGGTCCAAGCAAAACCGGTGACATAGAAAAGATACCAGTCTACGGTGTTCATGGACCAAAAGAAGTTCACTTAATTCTACTAGACAATGGACGTAGTGAAATTGCTAAGGATCCCATATTTAAGGAAGCACTATACTGCATACGTTGCGGTTCATGCCTTTATGAATGTCCAGTTTACACTCTTACCACTGGCTATTTTGGCTACAAGTACTTTGGAGGTATTGGTGCAATATGGACAGCCTTTATTGCTGGCGGGCTTGAAAAAGCTTTTCCAATTGCATACACATGTACGCTATGCGGCAGATGTGTTAAAACATGTCCTATGGAGATAGATGTCCCAGAAATGGTTTTAAAACTAAGAGAAATTCTATCAAGAAAAAACTATATACCAAAGTTTGTGAAAAATATGGTGCATAAAATACTAGCGGAGAAAACGCCATACTGACAGTCTCCGACATTATAAAAAGTTAGCGTTATAGATTGATTGGGGGTTTACGCAATGGACTCGTTAATCAGCTTGGTTATCAGCCTGTTAGTATTGTTTTTTCTCGTACTTAGGAAAGTTGATATTGCATATTCACTTACCATTTCCACCTTTCTGTTCGGCGTCCTAGTTTTTAGCATTAGAGATCTTATATCAAATACTTATAACGGTATTTTATCGTTTTCAACGTTAAAATTGTTATCAGCGTTTATTCTAGCTTTTTATTTTGCCGCATTGCTGAGAAATGTCGGCGTAATGGATAAAATTGTTAAAGGAATATCAAGTATTAACAAAAAGTTTGCTGCAATTTTCTTACCTTCAGTTGTAGGTTTAATACCCATGCCCGGAGGAGCTCTAGTTTCAGCTGTTATGCTTAGAGACCTCTACCTTAACGATTTAAAAATTGGTGAAGAAAAGGCTACTTTCATAAATTTCTGGTTCAGACACATATGGATAACAGTTTGGCCACTCTATCAATCTCTCATAGTGGCCTCAATACTACTAAACGTAAAGGTCTGGCAAGTCATATCCTGTACATATCCCATCAGCTTAGCCACTATTCTAGGCGGACTACTTGTAGTTCTTCCCATAGTGAGAAATCCTGATGAAAAAATGTCCCAAGAAGGTGTTAAAAACTTAAAAGCTATCATTGAGGGTTTCTGGCCTTTTCTAATCGTAATAATTTTGGTTTTGGGTTTAAGATTAGATATAGTTTACTCTCTGATAATCATCGTACTTCTTACTTCTTTAGTTTATAGGCCGGACAAATCTAAGATTAAAGATTCCCTCAAATTTGCGTTTAATCCAAAAATACTTTTAATCATAGTCATGGTCATGATATACAAGGAATACGTGATGAATAGTGGCGTAAACGCTAAACTCTATAATTTAACAATAAGTTTAGGGCTGCCCATTTACCTAATACTTTTCTTGGTGCCATTTATAATCGGTTTAGCTACATCAGGGGAATTTGTAGTCGTCGCTATGACTTTTCCTGTACTAATAAATATTTTAGCACCTGGTGGAAGCGTGGATCCGTTTCCTGTCTTCATCGCCTACTTAGGAGGAGTTTTAAGCGTTTTAATCACACCAATACATCTTTGTTTAGCATTAACTTTAAAATATTTTAACGCAAAAACAAGCACAACGTACAAATACATCCTTCTTTCAATGCTCTTCTCACTAATCTTAGGACTTCCCTTAGGGTTTGTACTCTTAAAATAACTAGTAAGTAAAATCTATGTCCTACATTAAAAATAAATACAGCATCTGTCATGACGATGCCTAAAAACAACAAAAATCTTTTCTTTATTCCCTCTTTCATTTAATTCGATGTAAGTAGCTTATCATGCGTATTTTGAGGTAAATTTTTTATTTTTGAATAGTTCTTTATTTTGTTGGTGACAGAATTTGGGTGAGAGGGCCGTATTCAATACAACTAATTTTATATTAAACTTCAATTTAAGGCGGAGTTTTTTTGATTCAGCATGTTTTGTTAGCATGAAGCAGAGTAGTGAACTTAGATTTGATGTCGACAAAAATCTAAGATGGGAAAACCATAAATTAGAGGTGAATGGCTGATGTTGACAACGGTAGCTAAGGGAATGGTAGAAGGTCTGTTCAGATTTGGAGTAAAACGCGTTTACGGTATCATAGGAACATCTATTCTAGACTTTATAGATGCACTATACGATTTTAAAGGTAAAATTAGATATGTGACGACAAGACATGAGCAAGTTGCAGTTAGCATGGCAGACGCAGAGGGAAGGCTTACTGGGAAACCGGGGGTTGCGGTTGTACATACTGGGCCAGGTTTCCTAAACACTCTCATTAGCGTTGGTAATGCATACAAAGATTGTTCACCTCTTGTCTTAATTTCAGGTGCCGTAGCGAAAAAACTAAGTGGACTTGATTCACTGCACGAAGTCAACCAAAGGTCAATAATAGCTCCAATTACAAAGGCTCAGTATAGAATTGATGATCCGGAGAACGCGGTAAAAATCTTAGCTGATGCATTTAATACAGCAGCCACTCCTCCGCAAGGTCCAGTATTCATCGAAGTCACGGAAGATGTATGGAATAGATCTGTAGACTATAATTTCGATATGTGTAAATATCTTTTCAAAAAACCTCCGATACCTAAAGATGAAGATGTTGAGAAAGCCATAAAATACGTTGAAAAATCAGAAAGACCCATAATAGTTGCTGGTGGAGGCATAAATAACATAGATTCTTCAAAGAAACTTTTAGAACTAATAAGTTGCCTTAATATTCCCATTGTGACTACAGGAAGCGGGAGAGGAGTCATCTCCGAACTTCATCCAAACAATTTAGGAAGAGTGGGATTTGGAGGAGGAAGCATAGTTGCTGATAAAACTTTAGAGAATTCAGACCTAGTAATCACATTAGGATGCGGCCTTTCCGATATAACTACATATTCTTACATCCTTATGCCGAAAGGAGACATAATACTTATTAACTTAGACGAAAAAACAGAGAAAAAACCTATTCAATATAGTGAGTGGTTCTACTGCGATGCTAACATGTTCTTAAAGAAACTTGTCGAAAAAATAAAGAAATTAGATCTGCGCAGAGATTATAAGGACTGGTGGGCTGAAATAGGTAAATGGGGGAAAAGATGGAATATCATGTTGGAGGGAGCCTTAAAAAGGAAATACGAAGGCAAAGCTAACCCTTCAAAGTTCTTTAAAGAACTTAATGAACATATAAATGAAAATATCATTATAACTGCTGGCCAAGGAATGCACATCCTATACACATATGCCTTCCTAAAAATAAGAGGTCCAAAGTCGTTTCTAGCGGCTACAAATCTCGGAGCAATGGGTTTCGCTTTTCCAGCAGCGCTAGGAGCAAAAATAGTACACCCAGACAAGGAGGTAATTTCAATAGTGGGGGACGGCGAGTTCATGATGACAATCCAGGATTTAGAGACAGCCTTCCGTGAAAATATCCCAGTAAAAACCATAGTGGTAAACGATTTCAGTTATAGAGTATTATATTATAGGCAGAAGCTGCAGAAAGCAGGAAGACTATATGGCACCTTATTAAAAAACCCCGATTTCGTAAAACTGGCTGAAAGCTTCGGAGCACAAGGTATAAGAGTTGATAATGACGCAGAAGCAAAAACAGCAATAGAAGAAATGCTACAAGAAGATAAACCAGTCATAATCGATCTAATTATAGATCCAAACGACATGCCTCCATTTAACTTGGAAGCAAGCCTAAAAATGACATCACACTAGCGTATATAAAACTCGCAAAATTTTGTTACGCTAAAAATACATAGTGTGGCAAGGAGAAACGTTCATCAAACATTTGTTTAGCTACCTCTTTATCCTTCATTTTTCGTCTTGTTTCTAGGTTCAAACCTATGGTAGGTTATTGTAATTATTAGCGCTGAGAGAGCTATCCCGAGGAGATAGTTGAAAACACCTAAGTTAACAATTATTTCCATGAGATCTCCCCCTTCAACGAAAGCCGTGAGAACAGCGCCAGATAATAATATTGCGAGTAGAAATGAGAATAGAAATACAGTTTTTAACCATTCTTTAGGTTCATGGTAGTACTTCCAAGCAAGCCACGAACTTGTAGTCCAAAACCAGTGCGGTTTGTGTCTTGTACTTATTATCCAATCAAAATTACTTCTGAATATGCTATCTGTTAGTATTGCAAATATTATGTAAACTATGAAAAACAATACCAGTTGTAACACTATTACCGTTAATAATGAAATAAGATCTATCAACCATACCACCAAGATTTCAATCTGAGATTTACTAAATATATATTTCGTCGATTTCCCTATATTTTTACCGCAAGATGTCGTTGTTGGGCTGGGGTCTTCAAGTAAAGATTTTACAAGCCAGTTGACATATTAGGTCAAGTTTTCTTTAAGCCATTTAGGACATTACGCTTTTGTTCTATAATTTCTCATCACTTTGTTTTTACAGACATTTATTTTTAGAAAAATTCCATTTTTAGAAAGGATAAGATAATATAGCAAAGCTATATTTGAGATACCTCTGATTATGTTGCAGTAATTGAGGAGAGTTTCTGTATGTCATCAAACATTGATTTAAAAGAGCTGGAAAAAGAGATCACTGACTCTTTTTCTATCGAGGAAGTTTATAGACACGTTAAGTTCCTAGTGGAAATCGGTGAACGCTTAACTGGATCTAAAGAAATGGAGAAAGCCGCAAAATATGTTAAAGATGTTTTAAAGGTCTACGGACTAGGTCCCAGAATAGACGAATTCTACGTTTACACAAGCTTCCCAGGTCTCTCAGAGTTCAAAATACTCCACCCCGAGCAATTCGTAGTGGAAAGTTTCCCTAACCTCCACAGCTTCTCAACCACACCAGAGGGAATCGAAGGAGAGCTCGAATATGTCGGATCAGGTAGTGAAGACGAATTTAAGAAAAGAGACGTGAAAGGGAAAATTGTATTAGCGGAATTATCCTATTCGCCCCCCAGACCAGAAAAGGCTAAAAACGCTGAAAGACATGGAGCTAAAGCCTTAGTAATAATGAACTGGGGGCCTAGCGATAAACCAATTATCGGAAAGGGCGCTATAAAATGGGTTTGGGGAAATCCAACACCGGAAAACTGGAAACTTATGCCAAAAATACCATCAATAAACATTTCAAGAGCAGCGGGAGAACGTCTAAAAGAAATGCTAAGTAAAAAGAGCGTGAAAGCATGGCTAAAAGTTGAAAATATTAAAAAATGGGTTAAAGCTAAACAACCTGTCGCAGAAATAACTGGCAATAGCGAACCAGACCTATTTGTATTAGTCAACGGACATCTAGATGCGTGGGGGAAAACAGCTACATGTAATTCTTCTGGTAACGCTTTAATGCTTGAGCTAGCTAGATGCTTTATTAAATACAAAGAGTTCCTGAGGCGTGGAATAGTTTTTGCTTTCTGGGATGGTCATGAAATAGCTGAAGCGGCTGGTTCAACATGGTTTGTCGACAACTATTGGGAAAAACTTAGGGAAGGGTGCGTAGCCTATTTAAACATAGACTCGCCCGGGCTATTAGGGGCAACAAGATACGTAGCCTACGCGTCACCAGAAACATGGAGCTTTTTAAATAAGATAGAAGAGGAAATTAACATTAGCATTGAGAAACGTGTTCCAGTTAAGATAGGTGATAACTCTGTTTTAGGAATAGGCATACCCTACATTTCAACCTACGCAACTTATACTCAAGAAGAACTGGAAAAAACTTTGAACTATGCGTCTCTAGGTTGGTGGTATCATAGTAGCGAGGATACGCTTGATAAAATAGATGGAGAACTGCTGGAGGAACACTTCAAAATTTACGTGAAATACCTCGTAGGTCTTTGCTGCAGCTTAATAATACCGTTTAACTTTGCAACCCTAGCTGACTATATAACAAAGGAACTAGAGGAACTAGAAAAAATATCAAAGGGGAAAGCTAAACTTAACATATTATTTGAAAAGGTAAAAGAGTTTAGAGAAGCAGCAGAAAAACTTAATACAATTGCTGCAGAAATCGAAGAAAAATATGTAAATGCGAGGGAAGACAATAAAGCTGCGATCGAAGAGGCTGCAAAAATAGTTAATAAATGCATTTTAAAAAACAGTAGAATATTAACATCAGCTTTCAGATCAACGATTGACCCATATGATCAGGAACCTTATGGATTTTCTGCTTTAGAGAAGCCAATACCGAGGCTTTATATGATAATAAAAGAGATCGTTGAGGCAGGTTCTGGAGGAGAGAAAATAAAATTGCTGGAAACTAAACTCATTAGAGAAAAAAATAGGCTAATAGATGCCTTAAGGGATGCTACAGATTTCACACAGCTAACCATAGATAATCTAAGACTCAAGTACAACATAGGCGCCTAGATTTACTTTAAATATTATTTGAGATTCAGTTCACCTAAAATTTTATCTATATCTATTCGCTTTTCAATTTCTTTCGCTAAATTGTTTATTTTCGAATTTTGCATACTTTTAACAGAATATCCCGACTCCTCTATTTTCCTCATCGTTGTATACGTGTCATAAGGCGTTAATAGAATTGGCACTTGTCTTTCCTCAGCCTTTGTTACCACGTGTTCATCAGGATAGATGTTTCCGGTTAATATTAAAGCTGAAGTCGGAGTCTCTAAAGCTACCAAAAGTATGTCGGTCCTGTCTCCTCCAGTTATCACAGCCTTGTCAGCAGTTATTCTCAAATACCTTAATGCTTTTTCAGGTGTCATTGCTCCTATCAAAAAGTTTTCTATAGGTTTATCAAGCCATTCCTCGCCCACAATTATTTTTGCATCCGTTACTTCCGCAATTTCCCTTGGTGTTATTGGTACAAGCTCCCTTATACTGGGTATTGTGCCTAGTACTTTTGTTCCCTTCAATTCCTTTTCCAAAAGTATATATTCCTTAAATTCGATGTCCTTTTCAGCCCTTGCACCGATGATTATTGTTCCCAAATGGTTTACTTTATGTTTTTCAACAATGCATTCTACCAGTTTTACTTTGTCGAGTATGTAGATAGGATCGTAACCGATAAGGGTGATTAAAGGCGAGTTGAGCAAATTTGACAGATCTATAGCTGAAAGCCCCAAGGACATGCCTGTCCAAAGGTAATCTAATCCCTCTGTTAAAACTAAGTCTTTCCCTTCCGCTATTTCTTCCGCTACCTCCTTTACATACTCCCTTATTTCTTGGGTTTTCCCTGCAGTTAATATTTTATGAATAAATTCACGATGGTACAGGTATGGAGTTATTTTTTGCACAGGATCTGGGAGGTTTAACTTCTCCTTCATTATGCAGGCGTCAGCATCCCCGCATTCCTTAGACTCGGGTACGTATATTCTTTGGTCTAAAGGCTTGAAATAACCGATCTTATATCCTCTTTTCATTAAAATTTTTGTCAACCCTACTATGAACACGGTTTTTCCAATT
>CAYYZD010000034.1:0-11233 GCA_964476035.1 uncultured archaeon | reverse complement strand
TTCAGTAGAGTTTATACATGCAATTGTAGGCTACAACTGGACACTAGTAGATAAAGAAGTATTTTATCAAGAGGACATCGGTACTATTGAAGCTGGCAGCAATGTCACCACGCAGTGGGTTGATGTACCTAGAACTTTCGTTGGCATGCATCCCGGACTAGTAAAAGTATATTTCAAAGACGAAGATGGGCTTCAACATGAAGTATATAGCAATGTGATTTTCGCGTTGCTGTTTCCAAAGAAGATTCCAGAGCCAGACTATCCATATCCACATCCAGAAATAAACGTTACTAAACACATTGAAGTAGAGAGCGTAAATGAGACAAGCGTAGGTGACACCATAACCGTAACAATAAACATTACAAATACTGGAACAGAAGATACAGGCATAAAGATATTTGAAGCATTTAACAGTTCAGCTCTAAGACTAGAGCAAATGGACAAATACCATTACATCAAAGTGTATAGAACTCTTCCAAACGGAACACAAATAGACATAACCAACGAGACAACATATAGAGTCCACTTCAAAGCCAAAGTGGATAGATTCAACATCACAGTTATCGTGCTATTAGCTAAAAGAGGAGTAGGCATCAGACTTGGAGTAAACGAAACAATAACCATTGTGTATAAAGTTAAGTTAATGAAACCAGGACTAATACTAATATATCCAACGAGAGTAGAATTTACAACCAAATTCCCAATAGAACATAAAATGGAAGTTGGGAAAGAAAGAGAAAGCGAAGGCGGAATGCCAACTATAAAGCTTGCAGTAAAACAGGAAGGAGTAGAGGCTGAAAACGTCTGGGCAGTATACAGCGGTTCCCTCGCAACTTATGTTAAAGCAGCTGCCGGAGTGCTTCCAGAAATCGCAAAACTAGCTATCATAGGAATCCTAACGATAATTGCAGTAGCAACAATAGTAGTTTGGAGAAACAGAAAGAAGCCACTTGAAGAGATGGAACCACTACTAGTAAAAAGCACAAAGCCAACTCTATATGTAATTCTTTAACATCACTTTTTATTTTTAAGTAAATAAGGGAATGTTACTTTTCGCTTTGAACATTAGGTCTTAAATCTACAATTTCTCTGAATTTCATTCCGCCAGCTCTTTCTATAAGTTCTTCCAAACCAAGTATTTCAACCTTTGGAGTAACCTCGGTTTCTGTCTTTGTTACATGAGTTATTTTTCTAATAATTTCAGCAGTATCAACTGTTACGTCGCTTGCAAGCGCTGCGTAAATTTTTAAGACGTCCATGCTGTACGGGTCATTAGGATTTTCCTTTGTAATAACTATTTGGCACTCAAATATTTCTGGAAGCTGTAGCAAGGTTTCTCTTAGAGCCGTTAGGTTAACAGTGCTACCCTTAATTTTTGTTTCAGCGATTCCCATTATCTTGAGTTGAGTTTCGATTTCGGAGCTTCTTGAAATTCCATAGAGTCTTGGCCCCTCTATACCGCATTCACCACACTTGTCAATCTCTATTTTCTCCACGTAATCTCCCATTAGATACCCTTCAAACACCGTTCCAGTACCATCGAGATGAAAGATAACTATGTGGCCTCCTTCTTCTGGAGATGTAAACTCCCATTCACCATCGGTAAACTTAACCGTTCTATATGCAACAAGTAGTGGTGAAATGTTGTGAAGACCGCCATTTTCAGCACATTCCGCGGCGAACCCTATTTTAACCTCACTTGCACTATAACCTTCGACGATTTTAACTTCCATACCAGCGTGGGCAAAAGCTTCTTTAATATCCTTTTTCACACGTCTATAGGCTTTTTCACCAGCTGAAAGAACTATTCCCTTTTTCTCAGGAAGCTTAACATTTAACCTAACAAGTTCTCTGCAAAATCTATTTCTAATATAATTTGGCATGCCAGCAAAGCCGTTAGCCTTAAAGGTTTCAGCAATTTTAATTAAATTCTCGGTTGTTAAGGAAGCTCCTGCAGCAGTTCGATAAACAAAATCAGCAAACTCATATAATCCTTCATTAACACCCCAGAATCCGAGGTGAGGAGCATATGGGAACAAATTCATAGGTCTAGGCGGAATACCCTGTTTAATAAGGTCTTCATATGCTAACACCCCAATTTTAGGAGCTGTTTTCCTCATCAGTTCCCAATCATATTTGCTTAGGAATACTGGGGTCGGTATTCCGGTTCCTCTGCCACTGGAGAACCAGAATTGCACTGGAAGGAAGAACCACTTTAAGTGATGTTCAATCCATTTCTCCGCCTCACTTTTACCTATGCCGAACTTATACTTCAACGCTTTTCTAAGTAGCTTTTTCCTGAACTCTTTGTGTCCAATCTCTTTATAATAGGCTAATTGATTCTTTATGATTTGCGCCGGTTCTTTTTCCCCTTCATCAGCAAGCTTAGGGTTCAAAACGAAGTCTCTTATGTTTTCCCTATATTCCACTTTCTTGGTGAGAGGCAACTGATATTTTCCCCAGTCCTCTATTTTCTTTATACTCCAAGGATCAACTTCATGTTCTTTGAAAAGTCTTCGATAATATGGGTGATTTGGATAAACTTGATACCTTATAAAGGCTCTAAACTTCCTTTCCTGCATTTCAACAACTTCTTTCCAACCATAGCTTTTTAAGTCTTCAAATGTAAGCGTGGTTTTAGTCAATCTCGACGCCCTCCGATATTTTCCCCTTTTCAACAATATTGATATTTAAAAGTTATATTTCGACTTTCGATATAAATTCGATGAATAACGAACCAAAGAAGAAAAATTCAAATTATTACGTATCCCTGTCCAAGCAGTTTAAGTCATTTAGATCTTTTTTATTGAAACCGGTAGATTGTTTTTTAGCCTAACTTACTCCTTACGTATCCGCCCAGTGCACCGAGAACAGCAATCAAAATAACGTTCTTCAAAATTTTAGGTAGAATAATGGAAATTACCAACGAAATCAAAGCGTTAAAATCCGGTGGACCAGCTGTAGCCATACCACCAATAAACGCTTGAGCAAACTCACTTATCACGGGAGCGCCGAGAAGATCGGCAAGAGATGTACCAGGTGGGAACGGTGGAAGCCCTCCAAACCCGCCCGGCCCTCCGAGCCCCCCTAGAGCTCCAAACGATTCAAACAGCTTAAAAACACAATACCCCAGAATTGGGAAATTGTAAGCATATGCTGATAGAGCAGCCATTATTCCACTACTTGTTTTCTTAGCTAAAAATCCACCTATAAAAGCTGCGACAGCCCAAATGCCAAGTAAATAATAATCTGTTAGCGGGTCCCCAAATAGTAAGTAGAGTGATGTAAATGCTACCCTAATTAGTTTGCCGAGAGCAGGTGCAAGCCAACCAATAATTTTTTCATAGGCCTGTGGTAGTTTATTAAAAATGGCGGCAAACGATATTGCAAACGCTGCAAGAGATCCAAGACCTTTACCCAAACAATTTCACCTCAAAACGCTTTAATTCTATTTCTCAAACCTTAAATATTAATACTTAACCTTAATATGTGTTTAATATTAAAAGGTGATGTTGTTGAAATACAAGGTTATAATATTAATGGTTATGGTCTTCCTGTTATTCCAACCAGTTTTGGATGCTAAAGCTGCTTCAAGCAATTATAGGGAAAACTTATCAATAAATGTTTTTGACGATGGATCCGTATCGGTTGAATTAACAATTTCCACATCAGAAATACTTTTTGAAGGAATTGATTTAAACGTTGCAGGATGGACTGGATGTTTGGGAGCACTTTTCTGTGCGAGACGTGGGGAACTCCCTCCACTAGGCGACATGGGAGAAATATTAATGTTCTTACCAGAACTGGGATTTGTTGCCGCATATCCTGGAATAATATCTCTTAAAGATGCTATTTCAAAAGCTGAACAAATCGCATTACAATTCGAAACCGCCTTTAAAACAACATTAAACTACTATCAAGGCATTACAATACCAATAGAAGAACAGGAAGGTATGCATATTATAGTTTTTACAGCTAGTGGAACATTCGAAGACTATGTTCAGTACTTTACACAATATGCACCTAGTGGAGGTTTCTTCGATCTCTTTAACGCTGAACGATTTAAAGAAGCAGCAGGAGCCATTTTACTTTTCGGTATCGGAGGCTTTGAAGGGAAGGGCTTCTCTCAGATGCTCATGGCTCAATTCTACCAGAAATGGTACTTCTCCGGGAAAGGAACTCATGTAGCCAGTGTCGGTGACATTCTTGAGATCGAAGCTCCCATTAAAACTTATCCCTACTCTAATGAATCCATAATTAGCATCGAAGTACCGCAAAATGCAACAATAACACAATTTTATCCAACTACCAACGCTTCTTTACATGACAGTTCAGTTGACTGGAGCTTTTCCCCATCCGTAAGCTTACAAGATGTAAATGTAACATTCACCTATATCTTTTCATTAAATATAACAGTTACAAAAACTCTAGATAAAGAGGAAATAAAAGAAGGGGACATCGTAGAAGTAACTATTCACATAAAAAATAATGATATTGAGACGGTGTGTGATGCTGTACTTCAAGATAATAAGCTGCTACAATACTATAGTAAAAGTATAGAGATTATTGAGGGCAATTTAACCGTAGAGATCGGTGATTTAAACCCTGGACAGGAGTATGTCCATAAATATAAAGTTAGATTTAATGTTGAAGGCTATTATACACTGCCACCAGCAAATGTGACATATACTTGGGAAGGATCGGTAAAAACTCGAGAAAGTAATCCAGCGTATTTGAGGGTAGTTCCTTTACAAGTTCAAGAAATGGCTTTAAAACTTATACAGGAACATCCAGCGCCCTCGCTAATCTTCCTAGCCACAATCGTATACATAGCAGCTGTGAAAGTTGTTGACTTTAGGAGGAAAAGGAAGGGAGTTAAACCTGTTAGGAAGGTTGTAAAAGAAGAGGAGGAAGAAGAGGAATTCTACTTCACTGAAGAATCATAAAGTGAAGGATTTTAATACTATTTTTTACTTTTATTTTCGTTAATTATTGAGTTTATCCTTTGAACCTGGTTTTCCAACTGTTTTATTACGTTATTTATTTTTTCCATCATTCTCTGGCAAACTTCTCTTCTTTTATCTGTTTTTCTTACTCCTCCTTCCGAGAAAAGCTCGCCAACAGCTTTAAAACTTTCCTTAAAAAGCTTCCATACATCACCTTTAAAGAGGGGACATGTAAGACATTTCCCCGTTAGTTCTGTTAATTGCAATGGTACACTCTTTATTGCTGAAACTGTCTGAAAAGGGAGTATCATAGCGCACTCTTGCCCTAAAATCTCCATAAGTCTATCCTGTATCTTTATTATTTGTGTTGGAAGCTTTAATGGAAAAAGATAACCATTTTGACACTGTAGGAAGAGAAGAGAAAGCTGTGAAAGATAAGCTTGACAAAGAGCTAAGCCTTGAGAACAACCACTAACATATAAACGAAACAAATATTCTCCAAATTCTTCCTCCGGCTTTTTACCGTTTGGCTCCATTCTCCATCAAACCTCATCAAATCTTTAGTAACACCTTAAATGAAATTAAAGGACTAAACATCATCACATTGCAAAGTTAGATAACTATAACATTCTGATTGTTAGCAACTTATCATCTACCCGCAAAAAGACACGTTACATCGTAATATATTTTTATTGTAAATTTACCCAGTCCATGATGATTGAATGTGTATGGTTTTTACGATGCCACGAGTATTAATCTTCCTCCACTCGGGTAGAGATGGGCAAAATAATAATCTTTATATTTATCGAAAGGCATGGTTAATTGCAGCATAGATATTAAGATACGTAACATCGTTTTTCTACTTTTTATATACTTCAAGTGTAAGAGGTAGGGAGGCAGTTAAATTGAAGAGGGTGAAGACCGGAATACCTGGAATGGACGAAATACTAAACGGCGGCTTTCCAAAAAGAAATGTTGTACTCCTCGCGGGAGGCCCAGGCACAGGTAAAACAATTTTTGGCATGCAATATCTCTGGGCTGGAATATCGCAATACAATGAACCCGCCATATATGTCGCCCTTGAAGAACATCCAGTACAAGTTAGAATAAACATGGAACAATTCGGATGGGATGTAAGACCATACGAGGAAAACGGAAAATTCGCAGTTGTTGACGGCTTTACTGCAGGAATAGGTGAAGCAGCAAAAAGAGAAAAATACGTGGTTAGAGCACCGGACGACGTACAAACCTTAGTTGACGTAATTAGAACAGCAATCAGAGACATCGGTGCGGAAAGAGTTGTAGTCGATTCAGTAACCACACTATACTTAACGAAACCAGTAGTTGCAAGAAACACGGTTCTTCAAATAAAGAAGGTTCTTAGCGGTATGGGATGCACCGCAATTTTGGTAAGCCAAGTATCGGTAACAGATAGAGGATTCGGTGGACCTGGAGTTGAACATGCAGCAGACGGAATAATAAGGTTGGACTTAGAAGAAGTTAAAGGAGAGCTTCAAAGAAGTTTAATTGTTTGGAAGATGCGTGGAACAGCACACAGCATGAGAAGACATCCCTTCGAAATCACAAGTGAAGGAATCAAAGTATTTTCAGACAAAACTGTTACATTCTAATAAAACAGGAGAGTGACGGAAATGGAGGAAGTATCACTTAAACCTATTGGAAGAGAAGAAATACACAAACTGGAAAGCGCACTACTTGTTGGAACCCTATTTCGTAGCGAGGTATTAGAAGCTTTAAAAAACCCAGAAGAGAGGCTAACGTGGGTAGACTCCTTAGCAGTGGCTGCAGGAGCCTTAGCGAGAGAGAAAGCTGGGATGTCTGTTTCAGAAATAGCTGAAGATCTAGGCAGAAGCGAATCAACAATACGAAACCACCTCACAGGGAAAACAAAGGCAGGAAAACTGGTTAGAGAAACCTATGATAGATTTGCTAGGGAAGGAGTTAAGATAGAGATATTAGAAGCAGAAAAAATATCAAAGGAACTTGAAGAAGAAAGGAAAAAGAGAGAAGAATTGGAAAAGAAGTTAAATATGATAAAGGACGTGCTAAACGACCTGATAAGGAAAATATAGCTGGAAGGTGCCATTGCAATGGTTAAAGCAAAATTTGTGGTAGATATTGGCGAAGATAACAAATTTGAAGAGAAAATGAAAAATTTCCTCGAAGAGAACTTCACTTTACTTAGAATATTGAAGAGAGGGCAAAAACTACTATACTACACGGACGTGGGGATAGTTGAATATGTACCCCATCTAAAGAAAATTATCGTGAGGGCAAAAGACGAACTGGATACGTTGATCTCAGCGCTTCAAGAAGCTGGATTTAAATTAAAGAAAATAGTCTCAGAACATCCAACACGAGGAATAAAAACAGAATAAATAAAAATACATTATTCTCTTATTTTTCTACCTACAACGATTCATATTTAAATTGGTGGGTTAAATGCTTAATTTTATTTTTAATGCAAAAAGTATCGCGGTTATTGGCGCATCTGATAAGCCTGGTAAAATAGGTTTTGAAATCTTTAGAAACATTGTAGAAGGAGGATTCCAAGGCAAAATATACCCCGTAAACCCAAAAATCACGGAATTAATGGGTTATGCATGTTATCATTCAATAAAAGATGTACCAGGTACAGTAGACCTGGTAGTAATCACCATACCTGCCCCCATAATACCTGAAGTTCTAGAACAATGTGGGGAGAAAGGCGTAAAAGGAGTTATTATAATCTCCGCTGGTTTTAGCGAGGTTGGAAACTTTGAACTTGAAAACAAAATCGTCAATATTGCTAGGAAATATGGAATGAGAATTGTAGGTCCAAATTGCGCGGGAATAGTAAATACCCATCAAAATTTCTTCCCAACTATAGAAGTTCGCCCCCCTAAAGGTTTTATTGCTTTCGTTTCTCAAAGCGGGGCTCTTGGCGGAGCAATTCTCATGAAAGCTAAAGAGGAAGGATTCGGTATAAGCATATTTGCAAGTTATGGAAATGCATGTGACGTAAATGAATCAGACATTTTGGAGTATCTTATAGAGGATGAAAACAGCAAGGTAATAGTCATTTATATAGAGGCGGTTAAGGATGGTAGAAGATTCATAGAAACGGCAAGAAAACTCTCTCTTAGAAAACCCATAATTGGCATTAAAGCCGGGAAGACAGAAGCAGGAAGTAGAGCAGTCGCATCGCATACAGGAAGCCTAGCGGGGCAAGTAAAAATATATGAGGCAGCCTTTAAGCAAGCTGGGATAATCCACGTGGATGACTTTGATGAAATGTTCGATATATCGAAAGTTCTTCTCTATCAGCCGCCAGCGAAAGGAGATAAAATTGCAATTATAACTAATAGCGGCGGACCAGCAGTAATGTTAACGGATGCATGTGAAACCTTCGGGTTAAAAATTCCACCAACACCAGAAGAAACAAAAAGAAAGTTGCCATTTCTCCCACCTGTTTGTGGCTTGGAGAACCCAATAGACCTCGTCGCCGATGCTGGCTATGAAAGATATAGAAAAACGTTGGAAACACTGGTTGAAGAAGATTGGGTTGATGGTATAATTGTGGTCCACGTACCACCTGTATGGGTCAATGCAGTGGAGCCTGCCAAAGCAGTGGTCGATGTCCACCGAAAAGGAATTAATAAACCTATCATAACTTGTTGGATGGCCGGTGAGCCGGTGAAAGAGGCCATAAAAATACTTGAAGAAAACAACATACCTAATTTTACTACGCCTAGAAAGGCGGCAAAAGCGATGTGGGCTCTTGTAGAAAGAGGTAAAGCACTAGAAAGGTTAAAAACATAACCACTTATTTTAGATATCGCTTTTCAACTATTTCGTAGAAATCTTTAAGGTCGCTGACAAGGTCTCTAAATTCTGAAGGAAGCATTAAAACTTCTTCGCTTCCAATTTTAATGGAGAAGTTCTTCGATTCCTTATTAAAGCCAACGATAATACTATTTATGTTCCTTGTCAAAACGGTTTTTATCTCCATTGAATATTTTAGTGGCTCATCCTTTCTACTTATTTGCAATGTAGGGTTCAACTATCTTACCTCCATACACATAAATTTACCATTATATTCCACCATAGTAGTATGTAATGAGTTTTACGTTATCCAAAACCTTAAATCTACACCTTCGTACTGTTTTCGAGGAGGGGCGTGAATGGACAAGAAAAAGGTAACGGTGAGTATTGATGAAAATATTCTTAAATGGATTGAAAACCAAATTAAGGAGAAACGCTTTGCAGGAATAAGTCACGCAATAGAATACACGTTCTTCAAACTTATAAAGGAGAAGCAAGCTCAACAATAAAGAAGGTAAATTTATCAACCCTTTCAAAGCTTTGGTGTGTGAAGGGATTGTTGGTCAATGTTCTTGTTTTAAGCTTTGATGGCCAATTTTCTAAGTTAAAACTTTCTCCAAACACCTATATTGTCGGGAAGAGAGGCATCCTTGAGGTCACTCATTTAAGTGATTTAAAAAAGGATCTAATAATTAGATTTTACGTAATTAGAGACAAAAACTCTCTAACACGGTTTTTCAAAAGCGAACTTGTAGAGAAAATAGATGTGTTACTTATATACTATAGTGAAGATGTTTTAGAACCCTTAAACATAATTAAAGAAACTTTTCCTTCAGCTAAAACATTGATTGTAGCGGAAGATGTAAAACTAGCTCAAGCAGTTGCAGAGGAAGTTACAATTTTAGAAGAAGATGCGTCCTTTCAAAGAATCGTTGAAACAATTAGTAAAATATCGGAAACAGTGGTCGAAATTCCCTCTGTTTTTAATGTTACCCATCTTCGTGAAGAGATAACGATTCTCAAAAATTTTATTTCAAGACTAGATGATGAGTTAAGAAAGCGTACTATTGATGTTAAAAAGTATTTTGAGGAGAAGAAACGACTGGAAGAACGCATCAGTACTTTAGAGAAGAAATTAAAGTCGATTACAGATGGGTATCAAGGGTAAAGTCTCGAATAAGTTCTTGGGAAAGGCACAGCTTCCCTTATGTGTCCCAATTTACAAACCCATGAAACAACTCTGTCCGCACCTAGACCAAAACCGCTATGAGGCACCGTGCCATATCTTCGAAGATCAATATACCAGCCATAATCTTTAGGATCGTACCCATCCTCAACGATCCTCTTCAGCAGAAGTTCTTTGTCGTGAATTCTCTGTCCGCCACCAATTATTTCTCCGTAGCCCTCAGGGGCAATCATATCGTTACATAGAACAACTTCCGGTCTTTCTGGGTCGGGCATGTGGTAAAATGCTTTAACCTGCTTGGGATACTTGTATATGAAGAATGGCTTGTCAAAGTCTTCTGCAAGTTTCCTCTCTTCCACTGCGCCGAAATCGTCTCCCCACTTTACATCTAATCCCTTCTTTTGCAATCTTTTTATTGCTTCATCGTAGCTAATTCTTTCAAATGGCGGCTTAACTTTCTTAATATCCTTTGGATCTCTACCTAAAAACTCAAGCTCCTTACTTCTCTCTTTAGCCACCTTTTGACAAATATGTGAAACAAGCCCTTCTTCTACTCTCATGATTTCTTCAAGTTCCATCCAAGCTGCTTCAGCTTCTATGTGCCAAAACTCCGTTAAATGCCTTCTAGTCCTAGATTTTTCAGCTCTAAAAGACGGAGCAATACAATAAACTTTCTCCAAGACGTATATTAATGCTTCTAGATAAAGTTGTGAACTTTGTGTTAAATAGGCTTTTCTATCAAAGTATTTCACTTCGAAAAGTGTAGCTCCACCCTCACATGCAGCGGTTATAAAAATTGGAGGATGAACTTCAACCCAGCCATTCTTTTTAAAATATTCTTTTGCAGCTTCAAAAACACTTTCTCTAACGAGCAATATTGCTTTTTGCTTCTCACTTCGCAAATGTAAATGCCTCATATCAAATAGAAGAGATGTGCTTGCATTCAATGGTATAGGCCATTCCTCGGCTAACCCAACAATTTCCAAGTCTTTCAAACTTATCTCATATCCACCTGGAGCTCTAGGATCTTTCTTAACCACGCCTTTAACAATAATTGATGATTCTCTTGTTGCCTCTTCGGCTTTTTCAAAAACTTTGTCGTTAACCTTGTCTTTGTGGATGCTTATTTGTATAACTCCTGTTCCATCTCTTAAATCAATGAAAATAAGATTTCCATGTTCACGTTTATGGTAAACCCATCCTGCAAGTGTTACTTCTTTCCCAAGAAGTTCTTCGGCTTTTTCAAATACTTCTTGTATGTAGCTTTTTTTAAGCT
>CAYYZD010000033.1:0-11379 GCA_964476035.1 uncultured archaeon | reverse complement strand
ATTTGCCCATGGAACAATTCTAGTTGGAATAAGTGACATAGTAATGATGGAAGACAGACAAGCCCTACTCAAAGAACTACATCAAAAAATCCTAGAAAGAATACAAAAAATCTCACTACCCATAGTGATCGAAAGAAAAACTCCAAAAACATTACCGGAATCTGTGGTCTCGGAGTTCCTAAAGAAAAGACAAACCTTAACTATTGAAACAAAAGAAGATGTAATAAAAATTTTACACCAAGTAGGAGCAATCAAAATCAGTAAAATAAAAAAATCAAGACTTTTAGAACTAATAGTACCCGAAGACTATGAGTTACTAGAGGAAGAAATGTTAAATCGGATTAAAAAATGGATTTGGGAACTTGAAGAAGAAAGGAAAATTATCCAAGTACCCTGCCTAAAAGGAATGAAAATACACTACATAGCCATCGAAGATTACCCAGTATATGCCACTGTTTACCAAGAACCCGTTAAAATAGGAAGCTTAGAAAGAAAAATCCTAGACTACCTCAGAAGTTGCGGCGGAGTAACCGCTACCCAAATAGTAAAAGTTCTTAATATAGAAAGGAGAAAAGTGAATAAAGCATTAAAGAATCTTGAAAAAGCATACCTAGTACATAGAAAGAAACAAAAAACGAAAAAGGGGTCAGAGACCTATCGTACAGTATGGTATATTGCAGAAGAAATAGTTCCAACAAGAATTTTGATAAAAACAGCGAGAATGAACAAAGCTGAAGCCCAAAAACAAGTAATTTTAAAGTTTCTTTATCTGAGCGGGCCTTCCACCCTCAAAGAAATAGCAGACTACACAGGATTCTCTCAAGATGAAACATCAAAAATACTATCCCTGCTAGAAGTAGAGGGCATAATCGAGAAAGGGAAATTTGTAGATTATAAATCGACACCACAAGTAATCATAAAAGAAGATCTGGAAGAACTAAGAAGAATCGTAGAAGCAACTATAGAAAAAGAAATAATACCGACAGAAAAACTAGAAGCATATTACAGGAGAATACAACATTTAACAGAGGATACAAAAGGACGAACGGAAAACGATATCTTAAAAATTTTAGCAGACTGCGGACCCATGTACACACTTGTCGATCGAACACCCACACTGCTTGACAGTGTGAAAATACCTAGGGAAGAGGTAGAGAAAATAGTCAAAAAACTATGGAAAGAGAAAAAAATCTTCTGGGTAAGATGTCTAAGAGAAATGAAAGCTCTCTGGATAACAGACAAAGAATACCCGCTATTTTACAAACTATACTCAAAGGAAATTAAACTCAACGATATAGACCGAAAAATATTAAATGAAATAAGAGAAAACGGTCCAATAGCCACCCACATACTCGCCCGCAGACTAAAAATAAAAACTACCCAACTAAGAACATCACTACAAAAGCTAGAAAGAAACTACAAAATAATAAGAGCAGATATCATAGCGGATGAAAAAGGAAGACCAGCAATACAATGGGATGCAGCAGAAAAATTCGTACCAAAACATCTACTCAAATCAGCCGAAAAAATAAGTATAAAAGAAGCCCTAAAGAAATTAATCGTAAAATTCCTAAAAATAAACGGTCCATCAACAATAGATGAAATATGCGGATGGTTAGGCTTTCCGGAAGAAAAAATCATCCCCATACTAAACGAACTAGAAAAAGAAGAACTTATAAAACGTGGAATATTCACGACAACAAAAATATCAACACAATGGATATTAACAGAAGATTTAAAACAACTATTACAGCCAGAAACCCAACGTTAGGTCCCACTATTTTAATAATTCCAACCTTACAAGATTAAAAGGTATCATCTTGCTACTTTAGAAACAAGAAAATCAAAGTATACGTAAAAATAGATTTAATTTTTAAATTAATCCCAGGGCTTTTTATCCAATTCCAGCTTCTCTAGCTGTTCTAGAACATATTTTCTAGTTTCATTTGGTTTAGGAAACTCAACCACCACTTCTCCATTCCTAATAAGAGGTTTCAACATGCTTTCCATTTCTCTCCCACACTTAGGACATCTGGGAGCCGACTCGTTTTCTAAGCGAACTACATCTATAAGGCAACTAGGACATCTATACACTTTCTTAACACCACTAAGTTTCCCCCTCTTAGCACAGGGAACCCATCTGCTTTCATGATGAACAGCAACAATATCCATGGCAAAATCAACAATTCTAGCATTAGCTATAGAAGAACCAACACCAAATCCAGAAACGCCAGCCCTAACAAGTTCAGGAATGGCATCTTCATCGATCCCGCCGGAAACAAAGACCTTACCATCGTAACCCCTAGCCCTAAGCTCCCAAATAACTTCACGAACAATATCATTAAATTTACCACGCCTAGAACTCGGAGTATCAAGCCTAAAGCCCCAAATCCTGTCAGGACCAACCTTTTCAACAGCTCTTATCGCCTCAGCAACCTCATCCAAATAAGTGTCGCAGAGGATTATTCGAGGTACATCACTAGGCATAATACGATCAAAAGCCTTCCAAGCCTCAGCGTGATCACCCTCCAAAACAGAATATATAATCATTAAACTATGAGGCATTGTACCCACAGGCTTCATACCCAAAAACCTTTCAGCCCCCAATACACAGGAGACAGCATCACAGCCACCAATGTATGCGTAAAATGCGTTAAATGGGGAGATTGCAGGATGAGTTCTTCGCGCACCAAAGGAAACAATTAGCACGTCATTTCCAGCAGCCTTCCTTATCCTAGCAGCTTTCGAAGCAATACCCGAACCAACACAGAGAAAACCGAGAAGAGGGGTTTCATAAATAACGAACTTGCCATAGGGGCCTCTAATAGTCATAACAGGCTCCCTAATACCATAATAATCACTCTTATAAATCACTGAACCCTCTGGAAAAGCATCAATGTCAACAGGAATACCCTCAAATAACTTTGCAACGTCTCTTAAACCCCCAAAAATACCCCAAGGATAACCACGCGGCAAACTACTAATTGTAATTTCAGCGTAAACCATCGTATCTGCAAGCTTTTCCTCCTCTAAAATCTTCAAAGTCCTGTAAAAATAAATATCGGTTGTTTTTCCCTCCTTAATATCCTCATGCCTCGCAAAAATGAATAAATAATCATCGCTACCCTCTTTCATGATAGCCGCCCCATATAACATGCACTTATCACTTATCATTGACTTATTACAAATACCTTTTAAAATGATTTATTCAAAATAAAATTGAAACTTCAAGGTAAAAAGAGTTTTTACGGGAGGAAAAAGATGAGAAAAGCCATCTTAGTAATAGATATGTTAAACGATTTTATAAAGGAAGGAGCACCACTAGAACTACCAGAAGGAAGAAAAATAATACCAAACATAAAAAGATTGCTAGAAGAAGCAAGAAAAAGAAAAATACCCATAATATACATCTGCGATGCCCATAGACCTGACGACACAGAATTTAACCAATGGCCGAAACACTGCGTCGAAGGCACACTTGGAGCAGAAATAGTAGAAGAACTAAAACCAGAAAAAGAAGACACAATAATTAAAAAGAGGAGATACAGCGGATTTTACTCCACAGACCTTGACCTCACACTTAGAGAATTAAAAATCGATACCCTAATACTCACAGGAGTTGCAACAAACATCTGCGTATTACATACAGCGGCTGACGCGTATTTCAGAGGCTACAAAATAATAGCCGTGGAAGACTGCGTAGCCACCCTAAATGAAGAAGCACAAAAAACGGGACTAGAACATATCAAAAATATATTGGGAGGAGAAATAAAAACACTAAATGAAATATTAACAGAACTGTAGTAAGTGAGAAAAATGAGTGAAGAAGAAATATTAGAACTAATAGAAAAAATAAAAGACGAACTAGACGACCTAACATTAAGCCATCCAGAAATAGAGGATGACGTAAACGACATACTGCTTTTAGTAGAAGAACTAGAAAGAAAAATCAAAGAAATTATGTAACGAAGATCAGATTTCGGAGGACATATGATGTATAAGGAGATCGAACACATTTTTAGAGCATACGACATCAGAGGAGTCTACAACCAAGATCTGACACCAGAAATTGTAGCAAGAATAGGAACAGCTTTCGGAACACTTCTAAATGGAGAGGGAACAATAGCAATAGGAAAAGACGTTAGAACAAGCAGTACAGCAATAGAGAATGCTCTAACTGCGGGAATAACATCAACAGGAATCAACGTAGAACTCCTAGGAACACTACCAATACAAGTAACAAACTGGGCAACATGGCAAGGAAACTACAAAGCAGGAATCGTAATAACAGCGAGTCACAACCCACCAGAATACAATGGTGTTCGTTTTCGCCACAGCGACGGAACAGGATACATAGACAAAGAAAATGAAAAAATAAAAGAAATATTCTACAAGGGAAACTTCAAACTAGCAAAATGGAACAAAATAGGGAAAATAAGCCAAAAAGACACAGAAGAAATAATCCAAAGATATGTAGACTTTGCTTTAAAGCACGTAAAACCAGAAAAGAAAATGAAGGTAGTATTAGACCTCGGAAATGGAGCAGCAACCTACGCTGCACCAAAACTTTTCAAAGAAGCCGGATGCGAAGTAATAACCATAAATGAAAAGCCGGATGGAACATTCCCAGGAAGAACGCCAGACCCATTAGAAGACCCACTGGAAAAACTTAGAGAAACCGTTGTTCGAAGAAAAGCGGATCTAGGAGTAGCCTTCGACGGAGATGGAGATCGAGCAATAATGGTAGACGACCTAGGAAGAAAAGTGCAAACAGAAAAAGCAGGAATAATAATGGCAAAATACCTACTTCAAAGGAAAAAAGGAAAAATAGTTGCAAACATATCATGCAGCATGGCGATAGAAGAGGAACTAAGTAAGATAAGCGGAGAAGTAGTCAGATGTAGAGTAGGAGACGTATTCGTAGCAAGAACAGCAAAAGAAAGCAATGCAATATTTGGAGTAGAAATATCAGCCCACTACTTCCTACCAATATTTGGGTTTTACTTCGATGATGCAATACTAGCATCACTATTAATGACAGAAATATTATCAAAAATTGATAAAAAACTAAGCCAACTACTTGATGAAATACCCACATACCCAATAAAAAGAACAAACATACCCTGCCCGGATAAAATAAAATTCAAAGTAACAGAACAACTAAAAGAAGAACACATAGAAAAGGGATACAAAGTTGACACAACAGATGGAGTAAAAATACTTTTCGACGACGCATGGATACTAATAAGACCCTCAAACACAGAACCAAAAATAAGAATGACAATAGAAGCGCACACAACAGGCAAACTAAATGAACTATTCAAGAAATATAAAGAAAAAATAGCTAAACTCATACAACAGGTAACCTAATTTTACCAGCAAACTACCAACTAACAGCATTCTTCCATTCTTTCCTAAGTGATGAACTATTAATGAATTCATAAGTAGAAATAACTTAGATAAAGACCTTAAAAATTTAACGAGACCTAAGATGACTGCTAAAAAGACCTTAAAAGGTAAGTTTTAAAAGGGCAAGAAAGAGTAAGCAAAAACTCTAGTTAATTTTATATTCAGGTTCTCTTAAGTAATCCTAAGTTTAAACTACGTTTCTGCAAAAATAGGTGCCGAAAATGAAGTATGTTTTACCAAATAAAAAATATCTTCGAAATTGTTATAAAAAACCTGGAAAACTTATTTGGGAACCAGCAATCCTTTTGAATTTTACTTCAGACAAGGAAAGAAGCATTTTATTTGACGCAATAATACCTGACATACAAAGCGATCAAGAAGCTGTACCCTTTTTGCGACTACTCTTTGCCCGGGATGCTAAATCATTTAAATTCTCATTGAAGGAGGAAATTCCCGGGTACAAACTCCCACATAAGGCTACGGAGTCCGTAATTATTAGTGATATAGTAAATGCTAAAAAAAGATTGGAGAAAATGTTTGCTACCGAAAAAGAGAAATTTAATGAAAAGTTTAGAGAAGAATTTACTTTCGTCCTCGAATGGGAAAAATTCAGATGGTTATTAATTCCGCCAGAAAATTTTTCCTTTTCACGTGTATTCTCAGCAGGGAAAAAAATAGGAAACATTACACCCATGATAATAAAGGACATTCTTGAAATAGGCCTAGGACTATATCCGAAAAGCGAAATAAAATATATTTCAAGCAAAAAAATTTATTATCCACTTTATATAACTGATAATTTAATCGTATATGAGCCAGCTCTTAAAAAGGACCCCACTCTAAGCTACACTAGCATTCTTAAGACTAACGAAAACTTAAGAAATCTTTTCCTTAAAATACTGAAGTAACGAAAAAATTTAAAAATCCTACAGATGTGTTTATTTGTCTGTTAAGACGAGGGAGTAGTCATGGCAAGGTACATGGGGTCCACATTACTAATTATTACATTATTCTTACTTGTAACCATTATTACCCCTGAAACTCACGCATTTCCGGAAATAAAATCTGGTACAAGTCTTAAATATGAAATTTTCATATATAATAAAGGAAATGAAACCTTGATAACAAAAACATATGAAATACTTTCCATTAGACAAACTGAAGGTAAAATTAACATAACATGGAAAAGCGGAACCGAACAGGGTTATTGGATTGGTGAAAGCTTTGGGAACCCTGTTGTATTGCACGGCGAAAAATGGACAACAACAAATATCGCATTTTACTCCACAGTCAGTAATTATAAGTCACATTTAAGTTTAAAGAAAACTTTACACGGAAGTGAGGCTTATTATAATTTTCGTATGAAATTCGTTTACTTCACGATATTTAAAGGTCTTCCAAGATACGGTAAAACATACGAATTTATAGGTTATGTTAAAGCTCCAGAAAATAAAATATACTATAAATTGATACATAACATAACCTATTTTGCAAATGGCGTTGCATACAAAATATTTTATGAAGAATCAGAGGACATAGACTACGATCTAACCATAAATGAAAATGAAAGATACTATGAAATCTGGCAGCTTATTGATTGGAATCTACCATGGTATTCGGCAATTTCACCACTTATCAAACTATTAGTTACTCTAATAATCCTTATATTTGTCATCATCGCAATCAAATATATAATTAAGAAATATACTCCGAAAATATATGGTAGTGAAGGACAGACCTCAGCTTAACAAATAAACAAAAAATTATGAGATACACTATGCAAGGGGGCTGATATTTATGGCAAACCTGTCAAGATACCTAATTAGACGTGCGGTAACATTAGTTCCTACAGTTTTAGGCGTTATCGTGATAACGTTTTCAATTGGATATATCATTCCAGCCGACTTAGCAAGAGCATGGGCTGGAGGGGAAAAAGCAGATCCAGAATTCGCAGCGATACTCGCCGAGAAGTACCACTTAAATGATCCCCCGCATATCCAATTTTACTTTCTACTTAAAGGGCTATTAACAAACACGTTAACGCCACCAACCAGAAACACTCCCGTTTTCACGGATCTATTCCGAAGATTTCATGTAACCCTCCAGCTCGCGTTATTAACCATTTTCTTTGCAGTAATTATCGGAATACCACTAGGAATCATCGCAGCATTAAAGAAAGACACAGCAATTGACAACACTGTTCGAAGTTGGGCTCTGGCGGGAACTTCGATGCCTTCATTCTGGTTTGCATACATTATGATGTATATTTTTTTCACAAGGCTTAGATGGACATATCTAGCAGGGGATCCGCTTCCCTCACGAATGATAACGGGACTACCCTTATTAGATGCACTATTCTTGGGAGAATTTAATACATTTAGGGCAATATTAATGCGCTACTGGTTACCAGCCATGGTACTTGGAATCCTGTATGCTGGTGCCTGGGCTAGATACCTCAGAAACACGCTTCTAGATGTACTTCAATCCGAATTCATACTGTTTCTAAAATCTAAGGGTGTCCCAAGATCCTGGGTTTGGAAACATGCATTAAAGAACTCGATGATCCCGATGGTTACCATTATAGGATTTAGCTTCGGCGGCTTACTCGGAGGAGCAATAATCACAGAGACGATATTTGCGCTCCCGGGCATAGGCTATTACACTCTACAGGCACTATATAATCTCGACTTCCCAATAATTATAGGATCCACATTACTATTTGCCATTATAGTCGTCTTAACAAGTCTTGTAGTGGACATCATCTATAGCATTATTGATCCAAGAATAAGGTACTAAGATTAAGACCAAAATTAGCAATAAGATATGAAGTGAGGAACAATGGGCAGAATATGGAATGTTATAGCAAAGAAACTAGACAAAATTGGATATAGTGTTATAGATCTTATCGCCCTCGTAATTGACGCAATCAAACCAAGCTGGGCAACAAAAAATAAAGCAAAAATAAATGAATGGAAATTAATGATATACGCTTTTAATAGATCATTACTTGGAGTGTTGGGTTTATTTCTACTAGTCATATATCTTTTTTTGGGGCTTTTCGGCCCAATAATGGCCCCATATAAATATAACGAGTATCCAACAGTTATATTATACGAAACATATTTAGTTGAACCTGGTAAATACGGTTTTCTATTAGGTACAGATAACTACGGTAGAGATCTTCTTTCTCTTCTATTATACGGAGCAAGATTTTCACTAGCTCTCACATTCCTAACAATAGCGCTTAGCGCTCCATTGGGTATTATTTTAGGGCTCATCTCCGGGTATTTTGGCGGAAAGGTGGACGAAGCAATACAGAGAATAACGGACATATTTTACGCCTTTCCTATGCTAGTTTTAGCATTAGCGTTGGCTGCAATTCTACCGGAACGTCTTCGAGAATTGTTATATAAAACACCTTGGCTAAAGAATTTTCTCCTCTGGATATTCGCAGGAGATCCGCAAGATGCTGGTACTCTAGCTCCTTTCCTTTCCATAATTGTAGCTATAGCAATTGTAGGATGGCCTGGCTATACTAGACTGGTTAGAGGCATGGTTCTAAGTGTAAAAGAAAATGTATATGTAGAGGCGGCAAGAGCACTCGGAGTCAGTGATTGGCAAATAATTCGCAGACATATACTACCCAACATCATGTCAATCATTGTAGTAATGGTTACTTTTGATCTAAGTGGCATAGTGATCTTGGGTGCCTCATTATCTTTCTTAGGTTTAGGAGCACAAGACCCATTTACAGACTGGGGGAAGCTTGTCCAAGTAGGTTCGAGATACTTCCCCACAAAATGGTGGTTAATCATATTTCCAGGAGCAACACTATTCATAGTTGGATTAGGATGGATGTTTTTCGGAGACACGCTAAGAGACGTTTTCGATCCATCAACTAGAAGAAGACTAGAATACGGTGTAGAGGAAATTGTTACAAAAGGAGATGTCATGGCGGTTATGGGAGAGCTTCTCATCCTTCTAACAATCGCATATGGCGGCTATGAAGCATGGGATGTAATGGTATCCCTATATCTCATGGCAATCGCTCTACTATCATACATAATTTACAAACTAATCTGGTATTTCACGAGCCCAGAAGCCGAAAAACCCAGCCCAGCTACGTTTATAGCTCTAGCACCAGTAGCATTGGGTATACTAAAAATCCATTTATTAAGCAGCAGCATACTACTAGTCGCTCTACTATTAATCTTTGCATCACCATATTTCAAAGAAATAAAGTCAGAGGGAACCACAAGTGAGTGAAAAAATTTTAGAAGTAAGAGATTTAGATGTACGATTCTACACCTATGCAGGAGTAGTTAAAGCAGTCTCAAAAGTATCATTTGACGTCTATAAAGGCGAAGTATTCAGCTTGGTCGGAGAAACAGGATGCGGAAAAACCATGACCTCTAGAGCCCTAACACGCATAATTCCGCCGCCAGGTCAAGTCACAGGAGGAAAAGTAATCTACTACCAAAACGGTAAGCCAATAGACCTACTTCAACTAGATGAAGAAGAATTAAACAAAATAAGAGGATACGAAATAGCATACATATTTCAAGATCCAACAGCCTCTCTCGACCCACTATACACAACCGGATACCAAATAGCAGAAGGAATCGTCGCACATAAAGACATAAGTCTAAAGGAAGCTTGGAAACAAGCAATCAACCTACTCAAAATAGTTCTAATACCAGATCCAGAAGCCAGAGTAAAAAACTACCCCCACGAAATGAGCGGAGGCATGAGACAAAGAGTCGTAATATCAATCTCTCTCGCAAACAACCCCAAAATCATAATAGCTGATGAACCGACAACAAATGTAGACGTAACCATACAAGCACAACTCCTAAACCTCCTTAAAGAACTCAGAGAAAAATATAATACAACTGTGATTTTAATCACCCACAACATGGGCGTGGTAGCAGAAATGGCCGACAGAGTAGCAGTAATGTACGCTGGAAAAATCGTTGAAGTAGGCTCAGTATTTGAAATTTTCAAACACCCAAAACACCCATACACGCAGGGACTACTAAAAGCCGTCCCTAATCCCCTGACTAGAATAGATAGACTAATTCATATACCTGGAACAGTCCCAAACCTAATTAATCCTCCACCAGGATGCAGATTTCACCCACGATGCCAATACGCAATGGACATCTGCAAAAAACAGGAACCTCCACCAATTGAAGTAGGCGAAAACCATATTGCATATTGCTGGCTATACACCAAGGAGAAAGGAGGCTGAACGCAAGTGAATAACACTCTCATAAAAGTAGATAACCTCGTAAAATATTTCCCAGTCAGAAGATTCCTTTTCTCAAAAGACTTCGTCAAAGCAGTTGACAAAGTACAATTTGAAATTAAAAAGGGAGAAACATTCGGAGTCGTAGGAGAATCTGGATCTGGAAAAACAACCCTAGGCCGATTAATACTGAGATTAATAGAACCAACAGCAGGAACCGTATACTTTGAAGGTAAAAACGTATTCAAATTAAAGGGTAAAGAGCTACTGGCATTTAGAAGAAAAGCACAAATGGTTTTCCAAGACCCATTCACATCACTAGACGGCAGAATGACAGTATTTCACATCATCATGGAAGGTCCAATTACTCACAAAATGAAAATAGATAACCCAGAAGAATTTGTTGTAAATTTACTACGCAAAGTTGGATTGGAGAGAATACACCTACATAGATATCCCCATGAATTTAGCGGTGGCCAGAAACAAAGAATAGCAATAGCTAGAGCACTTGCTCTAGAACCCGAGTTCATAGTTTTAGATGAGCCTACATCAGCTCTGGACGTCTCCGTCCAAGCTCAAATCCTAGAGATGTTAAAGGACCTTCAAAGAGAATACAACTTAACATTTATGTTCATATCACACGACCTTGCAGTTGTTAAATATATGAGTAATAGAATAGCTGTAATGTACCTTGGACAAATAGTTGAAATAGCAGAATCCGA
>CAYYZD010000032.1:0-11589 GCA_964476035.1 uncultured archaeon | reverse complement strand
GGTGGTTGATTTGGATGAGGGTGACTTGTTACGGAAGGAGTTAATTGATTGTAGACATTACAAAAATTGGGGCTTCGCGGCAATTATTATCGGCCTTGTACTTATCGCAGTAAATTTGTTTATAGTAGAATTTTTTGCCAAGATTTCCATTAAAGGTGACGGTTTGCTTACAACATTATTTACATTTCAAGGAGAAACAAAACATATAACTTTCACACTCAGCCTTACTGAGCTTAAAGTTTGGACCTTGAGCGTTTTTGGACTCATTTTTTTATTTGGTCTGGTAACTCTCAGCTACTACACTTATAGAAGGAAACAAATCCTAGATAGATTAAAGAGATTAATGAACGCATGATAAAATCACTCTACTGTATAGTATATTCTTTTTCTACCTTTTCCAACGTTTTTAGCTTTAAGGAACCTTATTGTACCTATTTCCTTAGTGTTCGCTACATGAGGTCCTCCATCTGCCTGAACATCTATACCTTCAATTTCAACGATCCTCAAAACATCTATTTTTGGTGGCAACTTCTCAGCCAATTTAACCAAACCAGGAGTCTTTAAAACCTCTTCCCTCTTCATATAATATATCTTAACGTTGTGTCCTTCTTTAGCTAGCTTATCGGCTTCAACGACTATCTGCTTAAAAAGTTCTCTGTCCATTCTTTCAAAATTAAAATCCAAGTGTCCCTTTTCAAAAGTAATATCTCCACCCGTTATTAGAACACCAAAATTACTGTAGGCAACACCAACAATCACATGAGCCGCAGTATGCAACCTCATAATCCTATATCGCTTTTCCCAATCAATTTTACCTACTACAGTTACATTTACTGGAATATCACCTTGAACCTCGTGAATAACAACATCTCCCTCCGAATAAACAAAGTTCACCGGAAACTCTTTATTCTCGTGAATAATAACTCCGACATCTGAGGGCAGACCACCGCCACGAGGGTAAAAAGCTGTGCGGTCAAGAACAACACCTTTTTCTCTTTTATCAATAACTTTCGCTTCGAAAACTTTTAAATAAGAATCATCAAGGTAAAGCTTCTCAGTTTTCATAATAACTCATCCCCACATTAGATTTTATTACAAAATACTTAATACACGTATATATTTTCATCGCATAATCATACTAAGCGTATTTCATTAAATTTTGCGGTAATGTTAACACATATTGACGGAATGTGCAGAAATACATTTTTAATTTGAATTTAAAACGTTCTTGGAGGAAAGAATCAGCTGGATGAAATGTATACTTCACCTGATGGAACGGTGAAGGTAACAGTGATCGTCCTTGACAGCTCGACTACTGTCATTCCAGCAGGGGTTGTCACTTTTAAATGGAACTTTATAATCAACGTGAAATTCCCGCTTCCCTTAAGCCCTTCACCCGGACCCATTATCAATTCGAAACTGTGTTTACCTCCCTTACCGATTTCCAATATCCCAAGTGACAACCCGGTATCAGCGGGGGTCCTTAATTTAAATTCTATTGTAAGATTGACAACATTCACCGTTTCGATGGGTTTAGATGATGTTATTTTTGGTTTACCCCCTTTCATTAACATGTAGTCGAATCGAGAAATGTTTTCAAGCGAGACATCTATCTGCATAGACAATACTTCGATTTTCACTGTAGCAGGAGGAGTTATCGTTGATGAACCACTTACAATGGCTACTGTGACTTTCTGCGTTTTTAGATAGAGGAAACCGCTTCCAAAAATCAAAATAAGCACTATCAAAGCTACAGCAACTTTCTTCATATAATCACCCAATTTTGTAGCATAATTCTTTAAATAGATGTATGTTATATTTTTTCCGTCGTACTTAAAATGTAAAATCCCTAAACAGTAAGTTACCACTTTTAACATTCAATTGTAATCATAATTTAGTTCCCCTCTTACTCTTCATTCTAAATGTTATAAGGAATATAAGATATTAAAAATATCACAAATTTCTAGAAAGCTTAATAAATAACCTTACAATCTATTAATAAGATAATCTTAAGACTAAACAATTTTCCATTTTGAAATAAGCCATTACAATAGTGGAGTGATAAGCTATGATGAAGGTTTCAGAATCTCCCCTCCAAGAAATTAAAAAGTTCACGGAAAGAGCTACAGTCGCAATCGCGAAAATAGAAGATATGCTGGCTGGAATCGTAACAGCAATAGTTGCAATAGCAGGACTTGCAACAGCGAATATAATACAAGTAACCGCACAACCAGAGCAATTTAGAGGGTATCTGAACATTATAATGCTGGGAGCTGTAGCAATATGGGCCTTCGTAAGATTCGTAAGTATGTATAGTTCCCGTTTCATGGAACCAACAGTTTTACGCGCCGTTTACTTCACATTCATACTGAACGCAGCAATTCTCATATTCTCCTATAGACTATACATTTCTCAAAATCCAATATGGTCATACATGCTTGCTCTATCTTCAGCAATAGTTGCAACAGCTTTCGTTCTAAGCCTTCTCGGCTACGCCCTGTTCAGAGTCCTGCGCCGCCGAGAACTAATAGAAGAAACTATTAAATCCCAAGAAGAACTTTTCAAAGAAATCTTAGAGTCGCCTAAAGTTCCATCCGACATCAAAGATAAAATTATGGAATTGAGACTAAGGAACCTTAGACTTATAGACACATTAATAATGTCTACGCAGAAATATGCTAGTTTATCAAGGGGTTCAAATGTCTTAGCTCAAGCTATTTTGATAGCAGCAATAGCAACAGGTACCTCTGCCGTTGCTGGAGGAATAGCTGCCGCAACTATCTCGTGGGGAACATTTCTATGGGCTGGAATGATAGAAACTGTAGCAATAATTATAGTGGGAATTTTAGTATGGTACTTTACACGCATTCAGGAAAAGGTAATTAGCGAGGAATTCTCAACACTTCTAAGCATAGCACGAGTCTAACACCACTCCTTACCATTTTTAATTTATAACGAATCTAAATAGCATAAATAATATCCTTTAGTTCAAGACCCATTGTAATAACAAGTACCAATACTAGTCAAATTACAATCAACAAATATAGTTCACTTGTTCCTCCTTATCAATTCAATACTTGGAAAGTGATTGAACAATGGCTAAGAAATTTTATATTGGAATCTTAATGGAAAACGGAAAAGAAAGAATGTTGATTAAGTCTAAAGACCTAATGACGCATGCTTTTGTATGTGGTGCAAGTGGCAGCGGGAAAACTGTAACATGCAAAGCCATCCTGGAAGAAGCGGTTCTTAACGATATACCTGTTGTAGCCATTGACCCAAAGGGTGACATTGGCGGAGTTGCATTCGCTGTTAAAGAACCAAAACCAGAAGAATTTGTTAAATGGTGTAAACCGGAGGGAAAAGTGACAGGTAAGCCTGCAGAAGAACTGGCAAGGGAATTCGCTGAACTATATAAACGTAAATTCGAAGAGTACGGCATTGATGGAGGAAGACTTCAAAAATACCATGAAAAAATTATGGTCTTCATATTTACTCCAGGAAGCGGAATAGGGCTACGTTTAAAAATTGAACCAGAACTTGATCCACCAAAAGATTACGATAAACTTTTGAAAGAGGACCCTGAGGCCATCGAATCCACGATACAATTCGAATTGCTCCCGTTATTAAAAATGGCAGGCTACAAAAATATTGAATCAACAAGCAAAGAATACGTCTTTCTCTCAGAAATAGTAAAAGATGCATGGTCAAAAGGGAAAAAAGTAGATCTAAAATATTTAATTAATGCAACATACAATCCACCTATCATTAAAATCGGAGTTATCCCTGTTGACGAATTTATAAGCAAAAAAGAAAGGAAAAAACTTGCAGAAAAACTAAACACAGTTGCACTGTCAGCCATGGGAGGCATACCCTTCGACCTAGACATGCTAATTGAAAAAGCGAAGGAAAAAAACAAAGTGCCTGTAATAATTTTTGATTTACGGTGGACAATGGACCAATCTGAAAAAGAAGCCCTCATAGCAAAAGTAACAAATCACATATATCAATGGATGCTCAAAAAGGGAGGCACAAGCGACCTCCGACTACTATTCTACTTCGACGAAGTCTACGGATTTCTGCCTCCATACCCAAGAAACCCATTAAGCAAACGTTACATCATGCTTCTCATAAAACAAGCTAGAGCTTTCGGCGTCGGGTGCATTCTTGCCACACAAAACCCCGGCGACGTAGACTACAAAATCCTCACAAATGTGAGCACTTGGATAATAGGAAGACTACTTACAAAGAGGGACAGAGATAAGATAGGAGAAGGGCTTAGAAGCTTCCTTGATGCTCAAGGAGGAACAGCTGAACACTACAAATATCTAATGTCTTCCTTGAGCAGGCTGCAAACAGGAGAATTCCTTTTCTACAACCCTAATCTAGGGCCACCGAAACTGATGAAAACAAGATGGTTAATGACGTTTCACCGTGGGCCACTAGTTGAAGAAGAAATCAAGGAAATTACAAGTCAAATAGTTATTGTACCGCCAAAAGAAGAAGTTGAGGTAAAAGAGATAAAAGAACTTGAATATGAAATTTCCCCTGCAAAGCCGGAGATCGTACAGCTCAAGGAACAGTTTCTAAAATCGAAAATTTCACCTAAAGACGTTAAAAAGCTTGTTAAAGAGCTTGTAAAAGGAAAATATGATCTGAAAATTGAAGAGCAACACTTTTTCTACGTTCCCCTGCTAATGTTAAAAGCTAAAGTCTCGATGGAAAAACGTGTTCCAACTATAAGAGGAAGCATACATGTAGAAGACTTTGTATTCGAAAGAACAATTCCTTTAACCCAGAAAAATATAGATTGGGATGCAGAAAGCTTCATGGGGCTATCGCTTAAAAACCTAAAACACATCGACTTCACATCAAAACCACTTAAAGCAGAATACGCAATACCTGTCCACAAAAACCCATCAAAACTTTTAGACTATTTCTTAAACGTTTACCTACGCAAAAACGTTTCCCTATATCAGGATAAGGTCTCAAAAGCATTAGAAGACTTCTATAACAACATACTAACAGAAAAAATCGAAAAAATCGAAGAAAAATATGACAAGAAAATCTCAAAACTCGGAGTATCAATTAAACAAGCCGAAGCGGAACTTAAATCGCTAGAAATACAGGAAGGAGTAGAAGAAGAGAAAAGAACACAGCTACTTGAAGAATTCGAAAGAACCGGTGACCAAAAACTACAACTGAAAGCTAAAAGTGTAGAGGCGAGCTTGGCGAGAATAAGAGGAAAAATAGAAAAAGTAAAACTAAAGCTAGAACAACTTCAAAAAGAACTAAACGAACTACAAAGCGAAAAACAAGAAGAAACAGAGAAAATCAGAAATGAAATCCTCTCAGCCAAAGAAATGCAAATAACCGATGAATGGATTCTCCCCAAACCCAAAGAAATAACCTTAATTGACTCCATAGTCCTCTGGGTACCCCACGTATACGCAATAGCAACCATCAAAAACAAAAACACAAGTAAAAAACTGAGAATCAAAATAAGAACCTTCGACATGGCTGGAGAGATAGGAAAATGCGATATATGCGGAAAAACACTAAGCACGGGATACGTTTGTCACTATTGTCTTACACTTCTATGTGAAGAAGACTTAAAACAGTGCAAAGTATGTCACACAATACTTTGCCCAGAACATGTTAAAAACTGCGACTACTGCAATGCGACGCTTTGCGACAAACACGCTTTCAGATGCGATGAATGTGGAGGTATCTTTTGCCCTAAACACGCAAAGCATGAAGTACATGCACCTAAACCAAAACCAGAGATAAAACCGCTACCTGAAGTAAAAATAGAACTAGAAGGAATAGAGATCCCAGGGGCAGAAATAATAGTTAGACATGCAATAAACCTAATAAGCAGACTAACACCCCTGGAAAGAGAAATACTGAGAATTGTAAAACAATTTGGTAGGGTAAGTGTAGCAGCTTTAATAGACAAGTATCCAGTCGAAGAATTTGATAAAAGTATCCGAAACTTAAAACAACTAGGATTAATAAAGAAAGAGAAAGGAAAACTAATCTACACTTTCCCCAACCTAATTAGAAAACTAATATTGGTAAAAGCACGAGAGGACGCTATAAACGAACTAACAAAAAGAATAGAGAAAGCCCTACTCTAAAAAACATTTTTATTATATTTATTTTCAAATTATAGATCAAATAAACCTGTTACTTTTTAATTAATTTTAAACAAAATAAGACTAGCAATAAATTTGCAAAAAGTTTAAAGACTATTTAATTTAGAATTTCTTCCCCCATTTCACAACGTAATTTATGAGATGTGAGTAAGTTGGTGAAAAGCAATTTTACCCCCAATAAATGTTTCTATGAGGTTGCAGGGTTGAAAGAAACAGGCAGCGCCACTGAACTAAGATTTAAGAAAAGGAATGTCAGTGTATTGTTTGTTCAGTCCGCAATAGATGGTTTAGGAAACAACATGTTCCAAATAGTGTGGCAACCTTTCGTGTTAACATTAAATCCCTCTATGGCATTTTTGGGCGGGATTTCTAGCATTTCATCCTTATCAATGAACCTCATGCAACCCGTAGCTGGAAAAATGGCGGACATTTCTGGGAGAAAAAGATATTTAATACTTGCAAGTATATTACTGTCCTTTGCGCTTCTGCTATATGCTATGGCAACCTCATGGGTTTTCCTGATCCCAGGAGTAATTTTAATGGGACTATCAATGGCGTTTTCAAATCCAGCATGGACAGCTCTGACAGCTGAATCAGTTGAGAGAGAGGTGAGAGGAACAACATTTGGGGTTCTTACAGCTCCATCAGTACTTATGGGAATTATTGCTCCTGCATTAACATGGCTACTAGTAGGATGGAAAGGCCTAAGAATAATTTTTTGGACATATTTTGCAGCAACCATAACCAATCTAATTTTAATCACGTTATTTCTCGAAGAGACTTTAGATGTGTCGATTCAAATCGAGAAACATAGACAATTAGATGTTAGGAAGATATTTAAAGAGCTTTTAAAACCAGAGAAAGGTCTAAGGGGATTTTATTTCGCCGTTACGCTTGATGCTTTCGCTTGGGGTCTTGGAATGCAAATTTTATACGGCATGCTCTACGCTCAATATGGATTTACAATAAAACAGTTAGCGGTGCTTTCAGCAGCTTTCTCAGCATCCATGGGATTATCACAAGTACCCATAGGGAAACTTGTGGACAGACATGGAAGAAAACCCTACCTAATTATTTCGGAACTAATAGGAATAATAGTAATTTCAGGATTCATCCTTACTACAAATTTCACTATATTCATCATATTGCAGGTCTTGATGGGTTTATGTGCAGCAACATGGGTTCCAGCGGTATTAGCATATATTTCAGATCATGTAGAGGATATTAGAAGAGCAGAAGCCATAGGAAAATATTCAGCATTTAGAGGTTTAATATCTTTTCCAGCGCCGACAATAGGAGGCATATTATACGATCTTTTTGGAGGAATGCTAGTTCCCTTGCTGATCAACTTAATTTTAGTATTTTTATGTATTGTATTGATTAGTAGGCTTGTCTACGAAGACTAATGTTAAAGGCTTTAAATTAATGCTTTATAAACCTAGTAAAAGGAACTTTGTAATAGAAGAAGCGTTAATGACTATTTTGGAACTTGATATAACCAACTGTAGTTACCTCAAACTTATGCAGAAACAACAAGATTCCATAACGCTTATATTTTCATAACTATAAAAACCTAAAATATAATTAAGAAGTTTCTAAAAACTGTTGTCAAAATTGAGACAAACATATTCTATCAGCTGTAATATTAAAAGTTTTCGCAGACTGGTGCCCATAAATGACTTTAGACTTAATACTCTATAGTATAGCGTTTCTTGTCACGTTAGTCCTTCTTCTGAAGATTTTAAAAACATATTTTGAAAACCGCTTTAAAGTGCTGCTATCTTATGTTTTTGCAATATTTTCTATGGCGATAGCAACCCTAATGTTAACATTAGATCTTATATATGAAATTGAATTTATTGTAGGACCATTAGAAATAGAACCTATAGATTACATAATGACTTTAGCAATAGTTGCAGCAATGGTTTCATGGTACTTCGCTGTAACTTTAAGTCACTGTTCTACACCGCCAAGAAGAAGTTATGTGGTAGTTTTTATAGCGGGAATGGTTATTACGGGGGAACTTTTTGAAAAATCGATAACTTTCTTGATTAATGCTGTGCTTGAAGCTATCGGAATAGCGATTATCGCATTAGAAACCTTCAGTTATCTTAGCGTTACGTATAAAGAGATTTTAAATCCAACAGATAAAAAATACCTAAAACTGTATGCTCTAGGATTTATCGTTATTCTAAGTGCAAGTTTAATGCCAATATTGGGTGACATCGCCGTAAAATATTACCATGCGCCACGTCAAGTTTTTGAGCCTGGATGGGCTATCGCTTATTCTATTGGTCTACTCCTTCTATTTTACACGGTTTCTAAAAAACCGTTAGTTTTTATATTAAGTAGAGCTTATCCGATGTTATTTGCTTTACTAAACTCGATTGGTACCCCATACTTCATACAAGAGTTCCGAGCATCAGAAAACACATTAGAAACCCTAAAAACAGACATCCCTAACCTTTATAGTGCCGCGAAAGAGCTAATAAACAGCGGTAAAAAAATGGGGGCTATCGATCAAGGAAAAAGGAAAATTCTCATAAATACACATGAAAACATAATAGGAATGTTAGTTGTTAACATCGAAACACGGTACCTCAGAGAAATTTTACAAAAAGCTACGCGCCTCTTCTGGGAACGATATCATGAATTCTTACCAAATTGGAATGGCAAGATAGATCAATTTCTTGATTTTAAAAAAGATATCACGCAAATATTTTCACCTTTCACGCCAATTGATAGAACACTCCAAAAAGTAGATTTAGAAGCCGGAAGACTTGATCCGTTGAACAAAGAGAATAGAATCCTAGCTCTTCTAACAGACTATACATCAAATAAGTGGGAATGTCCATACTATTCAAAAGATGTACCCTCAAAATGTCTTTTAGATCCAACCAGTAGAAGACCATGGGACTGCGAAGGAAAAGCCTTCATCAAAGGTTTTGTCTGCCAATACATACTAGACTACTTAGAAAAGAAACCTTCCGAACAAGCAAACATTCCTCAAAGAAAGCGTAAAGATACTGATTAAAACTACATTATTTTGATATTTAGGAATTCCGCTAATCTCCTTAATTCTTCCTCAAAGTTTCCAGAAACCACGCACATATGTCTATTCACAGCACTTTCAACAATTTTCCCAGGAGAAGACTTAATTCGAATAACAGCTTGAGTTCTGCAAAACTCCTCAGACACCGGATGCCCCTGTTCTATTCTTCCCGTTGTAATGAAAATTTTACTGAAATCAGGTGAAAAATTCGTAACAGTGACTTCTTCATCTTCTCTAAATACGCCAGCAATACTTACACCAAACCCCGTTTCAAAATGGCTCCTAATAGTACAGTTCGAAACTATTGTAGAGGCAACAGTGCAATGCGCCAACATAAGCAAATCGTCTCGAAAATCTTCAACATTTCCCATAAATGCAGGTTTCCCGGATAGTAGGTGTAGAATTCTAAGCATGAGCATTGAAGATAGGTCTCCCTCGCATGCAGCAGTAATACCAAGGTCTAAAAGATGTGAAAGAGCAAGACACGGAGTTATCTTCTCCCTCATTAAAAACGGAAAACACCGAAATACGCATAGATTCGTACCAATCTTCCTAAGCTTATCTTGCATAACCGTTAATACTCGCGAAGCCCTAACAAGATCTTCTTCAACTATTTCTGTTTGCGGAAAACCACCATATTTTCGAATAAGTCCCTTGTCTTCCTTAGATTTCTCAAATTTTTCTACAAATTCCTCAAGACTCACAGCAACAATTTTCATTTTAAGCTTGGCCTCCAGGAAATTCACGCCATACACGTTTTTTGCCCATTCCTTTGATGCACAAAACAATACAACCTTCTTTCCTCTAAGCTGAGAAATTACCTTAGATATCAAAGACATATACTTAATTTCCCCCAAAGAAAATGAAGATAATCCGTGAATGATTTTTACGTATTTTCCTTCTCTTTTCAAGTGGAATGCAGCGTTAAGAGCAGAAGCCAACGAATTTTGTTTCCCATGTGTCAACAAAACTGTACTGGTATGTTTAGCGATTTCAAGTATTAAATCAGAGGTTCCACCCGTAGCTACAACAACATAAACTAACGGATATTCTTCAAGTTTTCCCGCCATGCTCCTAATGGATTCAGTTGACGTCAAAACGGGGAAAACCTCAGAATATAAGCCTTTAAGACGATCAACATATTCGGTGTGAATTTTATTTGCCCCTCTTTCCTGAGGAGTAGAAGAAACGGTAAGAATCGCTGGCTTCATAAACTCCACCCCGGTTGAATCTTAGCATTACAACATCTCGTTTTCTTAAGAAGTTTTTGAATAACGTTTACGAATAAAGTTAACAAAATAACATAACTCTTATCTTAACTTATTTTCTCTTGAAGCTTCTTTGGTATTTCTGGGATCTTAATTTTTACCATAGTTTTTTGAATATAGTCTGGAAGCAAATGCAAATATTTAGGGTCACCGTAGCGGTTATCGCCGCAAATAAAAACCCCTCTGTCATCTTTCGATCTTATAACTCTTCCAAGGGCTTGGGAAGCTCTTCTAAAAGCGGGAACAATATAAGCGTAAAACCTACCCTTCTCTTCTCCATAAAGCTTAGAATAGTAATCTACGTAAAGTTTTGTTCTCATAGTTACTCTATCAAAAGGAATGCCAACGAGAAAGACACCTTCCAATTCTCTGCCAGGAAAATCTGCACCCTCGGCAAACCTACCGGTCATGGTTGCGCAAAGAACAGCTGCATTACCCGTTCTCCCAGCGCTTTTAAAATCGTCAAGGACTTTCCTAGCTTCATCGCCACTCATACCCTGCCTCTCCACGAAAATTTCTCTACCAAGCTCATGGCAAATATCAGATAAACCGGCAAGTATATCTTCCTGAATCCTATAACTGGCGCAAAAAACAGCAACATTTGAACTCATACATTCCAAGAAAAGCTTAATTGCCTCCAAATACTTGTCTACCATTTCTTTTTCAAGTTCTTCTCCCCTAGTGGTTAACTCTTCTGGAACCAAAGTTACAATCTTTAAAGGATCAGCAAAAGAAGGCACAATTTTCCCATCAAAATTTGTTAAGCCAATAGTTTCGCTAAAAGCCTTTATAGGTTTCAACGTTCCAGAACAAAAAATACAAAGCTTAAACTTGTTCCATCCATCTTTTAATAGCTCCGCAGCTCTCATATCCCAAATCTCAAAAACAAAACTACCATTTTCCCGAAATTTTAGAAAAGCAATTCCATCGATGTTTAAGGACTCTAGGGCTGCAAGCCAAAAGTGGCCAAGATGGAAAAGAGATGATCTTGGGGCCTTTCCTTCCTTTATTTGCCTGGAGTGGATAAGACTACCATACCTAACAAGAAGTTCAAGATCTTTAACATCTATATCTGAAGATTCGAGAACCATTTTAGGATCAAAAACATCAT
>CAYYZD010000031.1:0-11597 GCA_964476035.1 uncultured archaeon | reverse complement strand
CATCAACCTTACACCACAGTTAATATCGTATCCCACTCCACCCGGCGAAATTACACCCGTTTCTGCATCGCTTGCCGCAACTCCCCCTATTGGGAATCCATATCCCTGATGACCATCTGGGAGGACTATACTATACTTATATACTCCTGGTAAGCATGCAATGTTTGCTGCCTGTTCTAAAGTTAAGTCTGTCTTCATTTTGTTAAGTAAAAATTCGTCTGCAAAGATTCTCGCTGGAACATGCATGCAAGGCTTGTAGCTCTGTGGAATTTCCCAAACAAATTCATCCAATTTTTTAATAGGACCTTTAAAATTCATTCTTTACACCATGTCTACGGTCTTCCTAAAATTTTTAAGTATTTTTGGTAATAAATCATGAATTTTGGTATATATTACCAAAATTCGAAGGCACATGAAACGTGTTAACATTATTAATGTCCATTTAAACAACGCATTTTCAGAAGTAAAACATTTTAGAATGACACATTCAACATGTAAGAGATTAAGAACTATATTCCGTATATAATACTTTTTTGATCCCTTTTATTGTTTGGGGGCCTATCCCTTTAAGCTGTCTCCATTTATTAATATTTTGAATAGCCTTTATTGGAGTTTTGAAAACTTCTAATATTTTTTGAGCACGTACTGTTGATATACCTGGTAATCCAGCTAAAAAGAAAATTTGTTGCTGCGAAATATCCGAAAGTTTAGGTTTTAATCTAATTATTGGTATCTGTTTTTTAGGTCCTTTCTCTTCTTTTTCGCCTAAAATTTCCTTTAATTTCTGACATATGAATAATGCGGTGTGCAGTGCATCGAAGGTCTCTATTACCACGATTCCTTTCTGCTCCATTTCATGCTTCAAGGCTTCGTAAGCTTTTGGACTAAACTTTACCTTTTTTTCCACTACTATGTAATGTAAATGGTCTTTTGTTGTACGTTTTAGAGGCACATATATACACTTGTTTATGGGGTCCTTTCTAATAGCTAGTCCTCCCTCAATAACAAGTATGGGATTACTGTATTTCTCTGCCATAGCTTCTAACTGCTTTTCCAATCTTGGTATTCCTTTTTGCGAGCCTTTTAAAGTGTGTATAAGATCTATCACAGTTTTCCTTTCTATTACAGTTTCGTTTGGAAGGAGGTAATCACCTATTGGTAAATGTTCAATCCTGTATGTTATCTCCTCTTTCTCAAGAATCTTTATGAGTATATTTGCGGTTCCACCTTCACCTCGAGTCTCGTGAACATCGATCACAATGAAAGGAACTTTTCCAAATAATGTAGCTTGCAAACAATACACCCTTCAAATTTTTACAGTTTATTAATTAGAATAGAGGTAACAGTATATAAGTTTGGATCATCATAAGCAATTTAAAACTGGTAATCGATTGGAGGCTTTATTTTTCTTCTTTCTTTTCTTGGTCGTTTTTCCATTTCTCAAACTCTTCTGATGGAGGATATTGCTGATACAATATCTGTCTACTAGCCTCTAACTGTCTAGGTTCCTTGTTTAGATATTCTGAAACGCACACTATCTCATGTTTATTTATCTCTGCTTCCCCTGCTGCTGACTGGATCCACGCTCTCCAATCTAAGTCCCTCAATAGGTGATGATCTATTATTATGAGGTGCACGTTCCTTGCAAGTTTGGTAAGGTTTTCTTTCGCTTTTCTGATTGTTTCTTCTTTTACTCTATATCTCTCCAAATAGGTTGGTGGGCCACTTACGTATATTACGTCGGGCTTTTCTTTCAAAATGAGGTTTAATGTTTTTTCGCTAACAGGTCCTTGGACATCTGATGTGTGAATGAAGGTTTCGTTCTCGTATTTTATCGTGCACATAAGTACGTAGCCTAAAGGTGTGTTTTCCTCGCCATGAGGTACTGGAGTCGAAAATTTTACTATAGTGTTTCCAAAGACATAGGCTTTTCCGTCTGCAAATTCGACCTTCCTAGCTACTTTTTTAACATCTTTATAAAATGAATACCCTCGTTTTCTTTGGCTAAAATTGATATTTTCCTGATAATCTTTTCCTAATATGATCTTATCCGTGTAGATTGCCTCTGCTATCTCTCTGTTACTCCAAATGTATCTATATTCTTCAAAAAACGGTTTAAAATGATCCCAATGTAGATGACTGAGCGTAATGATGTCTGCGTAATATGCGTACCTCATAATTTCATTTGTTGCCCTTTCAACAGCTCTATACTCAAGCGGATGGGGTACTAGCCCGTACCTGAAACCAAGCGCCGCTGAAGCATCAATCAATATATTTACATCGGGAGTTTTTACAAATGTCGCCATGGATCGAACGCCGAGACTTTCAGCCGCCAAGGGTCTAATCTTTATATATTTTAGCGCTACTCTCCTCGTCGAAGACATCTCCTTTCCTTAAGTTTAGATTTCCATATTAAAAAATCGATTAAGTGTTATTTACCTTTCTCGTTGAGTCATGTATTTTAGAAGGTCTACTAGCCTGCATGAATATCCCCATTCATTATCGTACCAACCCAAAACCTTCACCATATTATCCTTTTCGCCTAAAACTCTCGTACTTAGCCCATCTATTATACATGAGTGAGGATTTCCTACTATATCTACAGAAACTATGGGATCCTCAGTATATTGAAGAATGCCCTTTAATTTACCTTCCGCTGCCTTTCTATATGCTTCATTTACTTCATCCCTTGTTACTTCGCTTTCAAGCTCTGCAACTAGGTCCGTTATTGATCCATCCGACACTGGAACTCTTAAAGCTATTCCATCCAGTTTTCCAGCTAGTTCTGGAACAACCAAACCTATTGCAATCGCAGCTCCGGTCGTAGTGGGTATTATTGAGAGATTTGCAGCTCTAGCTCTCCTAAAATCTCTGTGAGGGAAATCTAATAATCTTTGATCGTTTGTATATGCGTGACATGTAGTCATAAAGCCCTTTTTGACACCGAAGTTTTCATGCAGGACCTTTACCATCGGAGCCAAACAATTTGTAGTACAAGATGCCATCGAAATTATATGATGCTTATCAGGGTTATATGTGTCCTCATTTACCCCCAGCACAAGTGTTACATCCGGATTTTTAGCAGGAGCCGAAATAACTACCCTTTTTGCCCCGGCTTTCAAATGTTTTTCTGCGTTTTCCCTATTTCTAAAGCGTCCAGTCGACTCAAGTACAATATCGATATCTAGTTCTTTCCATGGAAGCTTCTCCGGCTCTGGTACCCTCAAAACTTTTATTTCTTTTCCATCAACTATTAGAGCACCCTCTTTATGTTCAACTTCTTTCTCAAGTACTCCATGCACAGAATCATACTTCAGAAGATACGCTAAGGTTTTTGCATCCGTTAGGTCATTTATTGCCACTATTTCAAAATTCTTCTGAAATGATTCATCCTTCAAAGCTGCTCTAAAAAATGTTCTCCCTATCCTTCCAAAACCATTCACACTTACCCTTATAACCACGTTATATCTCCCCATTCCAGCTTTTATACGGTTATTGAGGATGGTATTTTTGATAAGATTTCATAACTTTTTAAAAATTCTGACAATAAATGTCTAAAATCTACTGCCTAATGGCAAAACCCTGACAGCATTTAAGGTTACAGAAGATCAAATTATCTAAAATATACTGTGTAATCAATTACTTGGGCATAATGTTATTAACTTCTATTTCAAGGTGAAGTTTTATCTATATCGTTCGTTAAAGTCTAAGAAGAAAATATATTACAAACAATTGAACTAAATTATGGTATGAAAGCGGGTAAACAGTTTGAGGGGTAACGATGCCCTTTAAAGTTAGCGATATTATGACTAGAAATGTTGTAACTATAGAAATTGGTAAAACAGTTCGAGAAGCTGTTGAGATAATGAATAAAAAAGAAATTGGGTGTCTAATTATAACCAAGGGCGGCAATCCGGTAGGAATTGTTACTGAAAGAGATATTTTAAAGAAAATCGTAGTTAAAGCTAGAGACCCGGAAAAAACGAAAATTGAAGAAATAATGTCTACCCCCCTCATAACAGGGTCGCCTAATATGACTTTAGAGGATGCAGCTAAACTTTTGGTGCTAAGAAGAATTAAAAAACTACCAATAGTTGAGAAGGGGAAACTAGTAGGCATTGTAACTCTTTTCGACATTGTTAGGTGGGAGCCTTTAGCAATTAATATATTGAAAAAAGCTTTAGCCGAGGAAAGACTTCCTTTGCATATGAGGAAGTTCCTAAAAGAATAGATATGAGGTGTCTTCCAGTGATTATACCATATAAAAATAAGTTACCTGACATAGAGAAAGCCGTTTTCGTTGCCCCCAATGCAACTCTTCTTGGAGAAGTTAAACTAATGAACGGTGTAAGTATATGGTTTGGAACGGTTCTGAAAGGTGACACTAAAGGAATATATGTGGATAAAAATTCAGCAATCCTCGAAAACTGTTTCGTTGAAGGATCTAATATCGGGAAAGAAACATTAATCAGTCACGGGGCAATCCTACATTTATGCAATGTTGGAAACCATGTTTTAATCGGTGTAGGAGCAATTATATTAGATAACGCAAAAATAGGTGATAACAGTATAGTTGCCGCTGGTTCGGTAGTTTCACCTAAGACTAAAATTGATGAAGGCACTATGGCTGCTGGTGTACCTGCAAAAGTGATTAGAAAGATAAAAGAAGAAGATATAATTAATCTCGAAAATTCGCTAAAAACTATTAGGGAGAAGGCACGAGTGTATAGTAAGATGTTGAAAACTTAGGTGGGGATAGAAATGGATGTATTTGAATGTATTAAAGGTAGGAGAAGTATTAGGGCGTTTAAACCTGACCCAATAAGTGAAGAGGATCTTAGAAAAATACTAGATGCTGCCATCCATGCTCCTAGTGCAGGGAATCTCCAAAGTTGGGAATTCATTGTGGTCCGTGACAAAGAGAGAAAACTTCAACTAGCTCGAGCAGCATTAAATCAGATGTTCATTGCTGAAGCACCCGTAGTGATAGTAGTTTGCGCAAACCTTGAAAGGTCGGGCAGAGGATATGGTGAACGAGGGCGTACTCTCTACTGTATTCAAGACACGGCAGCAGCCACTCAAAACATATTACTTGCAGCCTATGCGCTTGGTTACGGTACCTGCTGGGTCGGAGCATTCAGAGAAGATCAAGCTAGAAAAATATTAAAACTCCCTCATGGTATTCGTCCTGTTGCTATTATCCCAGTTGGTAGACCGGCTGAAAGCCCAGCTCCAAGGCCGAGAATGTCGCTTGACAGAGTAGTGCACTACGAAACCTTTCGAGAAGAAGCTAAAACATAAGTAAAAGGCACTATTTCACCTTGATTGCGACAATTCTAACGAATTCAGCAGTATCCTCACTAAAGTCAGCAATATTTTCCATACATTCTATGAAGGTATGTAAAGTTATTGCATTAAAGGGGGTTTTTAACTGTTCCCAAGACATTTTTACTAAATATTTTCTAACATCCATATGACTTTCGTCCACTACATGTTCCAAACGATCAACGGCATCAGCATACTCAATAATTTTCTCAATGGGATCCTTACCTAGTCTAATGATCATTTCATACATCTTTCCTACACATTTCACCACATCTTCCATCATTTTCAAAATTTTTATCTTAAATTCTTCATCTTCTATGATAATATTTTTATCTAAAAGGTTTAGTCGCCTTGCAGCTGCATTTGCAAAATTTGCTACACTATCTAGCCGCTTAGTGAGATGAGCAAGATCTTCCCTATAAGCTGAACTTAAAGCTCCTTCGGTTAATAATGTCATAATTCTCTTCCTAATACTATCAGCTTCACTTTCAATTTCTGATATTCTCCTTATTCCTAGCTTTGCATCGCTTATTTTCCCGTCACTAAAGAGCTTAATCACTTTTTCTAATTCTAATACGCAATCATAAACCTTTCTCGCATGGTCTCTTAACATTGTTATAACTTTCGCTTCTCTTCTTCCCTTAAGCCATTCCAGTAGACCCGAACTCAAGGGCATCCACCATACATGATTTAAATAATATTTTACGTGCATTTTCTTTTTTAAAGATTTGGCAAAACCTTATGCAAATGTGAGTATCACTTCAAATGGCCATATTCTTCCAAAAATTCTAATGCTGCATCAGACAGGTTTTCCTTCACAAATTTCACACCTTTTTGAGTCAAATGAACCCTCACATAAATCGGACCAATTGAAAACAGCTCCACATATTCTCTTTTTTTAAGTTTCTCAAGTGAAGTTACGACTAAACTGGTCATTTCACTATCATTCAAAATCGGCTTACCGTTTGGTAGTTGAAACATTGAAACGTGACATAGAATTCGTTTAATACTCGTGAGGTAACGTTTTTTCGCTTCATAGGGGCTAGCATAAAGCCACAAAAGTATTATAATGTCCACTAATGTAAGCTCAGGATCTAAGCTACGTACTTTTTCTATTGTTCGTGCTAATAATTCAACAACAGGCATTCTTATCACAAACATATTCGAATTAGGAATCCAACTTTACTTAAAGTAAGAAACTTGTAAACTTTTCCTCAACTTGTAATCCACTATTGCAACTAAAAGTTTAAACTGGAAGAATTTAACGGTTTCCCGCCCAGAGGAAGTATCCCGGTCTTGGTTCCATAAGCAATCCTTCCATAGAAAGTTTTCGTACAGCTTCCTCAATTTCCGTTAAAGTAAATCCTTTTGCTTTTAAAATTTCGACTAATTCAGCATAACTAATTGGGTTAACTCTTTCCCTTAAAATGCTAGTTAACACTTTGCGTAAGTTTTCCATCTGATATAAAGAATTTTTCTTTTGTAAAGTTTTTTTCTCTGGAACGTACCCCTCTACATATTCATCACTTATATATTGTAAGAGCCATGGCTTTGGAAATATTACAGTTCCCTCCCTTGCAAGTATTTCTAGCTGCTCTCTAACCCAATCCCACTCCAGATTGTATTTCTTACATAGTTCCTTTAATTCGTCAATATTTATCGGATTTATGCAGTTTTCTTTTAACATATTAAACATTCTTCTAGTTTTAGATGAACTTACAGCTGTCCTTCCCTCTGGCAATGATTCAGGAAGATGTTTTCCTTCTTCGATTAAATTCAATAATTCCTCTTTCCGCGATTTTAATGCTTCAAGGTAGCCTTTCTCTCCTCCCTTCAAATTGAACCTCTTTACAAGAAGAGATGCTTGTTTAGCATCGTCGGTAACAATAGCATGTCTAGCATCTATTCGAATAATCTTTCCACAGAAACTGCACAATCTAGTCTTTTGGCCTAAAGGGGCATACGTAAATTTACCACAGACAGGGCATCTAAAAACAACAAATCTTTTCTTCACATAACCGCCTCACGTGTGACTATTTCAAGTTATCCAAATATGTTATATGTCTCGAGAACCTCACTTTACATAGACATTCCGAACTTAATATATCAACATTTCCTAAAATATTGAGGGAAAAATATTGAAAAACCAAGAAATAGAAGACGAAGTTAAGACATTGGCTGACCTTAAAAAATATTTAGAAAACGAATTAGAAAAAAGGAAAAAAGAAATAACACAACTAGAAAAATTTCTCAACATTGTCAACAATATATTAGCAAAACTTAGTTTCAAACCAGCAGCAATGCTAGTAGAAGAGAAAAAGGAGCCAGCATTAGTGAAAGAAATAACTCTAAAATCAAAGACGGGTGAAACTTTAGCTTATATGAAAGTATATCCAACAATGGTAAGAATTACGATTCCTCAAGGTTTAAATGTAGGTGTAAAATCCCCTCCATTTAGATCGTTTTTTATAAGACAAATATTGAGAAAAATGCAACAGGAAGATCTAGACCTTGTAAAGAAAGGAAAAATACCCAGCGGAAAAGCGCTAGAATATAAAATAGAAATAGAAAATGGCAACGTAAGGGAAATTCTAATTAAAAATTATAGGAACGAAGAAAGGTTAAATGAAATAGAGAAAACAATAAGATGGGCATTAGAAACAATACTTAGTAAAACCAAATAACCTAAATTATTTTGGGTAAAAGTATTGTAATTACAATGAACGCAGCTGTTTAGCGGTATCGAAGTTAATCCTGGTAAGTTTTAACTTCTTCGACGAGAACCTTACCTGCAACTACTTGGTCAATAGAATGAATACTTGCACCCAGCTTCTCAAGTTCCTGCCTTATTAATTTATAATCTAAACTACTTCCCTCGATAGTTATCTTCACATTCTCTGTATCCGCGTCTACCTCTATAAGTGAAATATTCACACCCTCTACTCCAGGAAGTTTTGCGAGGGTATCTGCAAGTTCTGGAGTAATGGGCCGGTGAGGTTTTAAAACATCAAGCACAAGTCTTTTTATTCCAAGGTTACCCATATTTTTTCAAGACCTCCACCTAAACATCATATACACTTGCTTTTAAATCTAACGTGTGTTACACCTAAAACATCATGTCTCTCCAAAGATCTTCAGTTTTATTAGCAACTGTAAAAAGTAATCAATAAGTTTGATAATATTCAAATTCTGTTTCATCAACATTATAGGTGCAGAGTAGGGTGTAGGGTGATGCGTAAAGCAACGGTGGAGACGTATATTAAAAAGTTGTTAAAATCAGAAATTGGCAAGAAAATAGGAGAAATACTACAAGAACAATATAAAAAATGGAAGCAAAACTTAGAGTTAAAGGACTTTTACCACTTCATTCAGCTCATATGGAAAAAATATGAGAGAGAAATTATGAAAGCACTAAAGGGAGAAATACAATTAATCGGACAATTTAGAGCATTCGCCTTCGAAGAGTATGTACATGATCTTATTTTAAGAAAAACAAATCTAAAAAACCTCGGTCTAGATATATATTGGAATGAGCCAGTAGAAGTTTGGCGTGGAATAATAATAGATCAAGGAAAATTAGTGGAAGAAACATACACCACGCAATTTGACCTAACAATAGGCAAACAACAAGAAAACAAAACAATAATACCTTTAATAGTAATAGAAACAAAAGTCGATGTAGATGCACCAAGACTAAAGGCAGTCATGGCAAATTTCTCCCTCCTCAAGGCACTAAATCCCTCGGTCTCTTGCATGCTAATATACATAAACTGGAATGCCAAAAAAACATTAAAATACATAGCAAAGGCAGTAATAAACCACATATATCAATTTAATCCAGAGGAAAGAGATGAAACCCAAAAATTCATCCAAGATATAATAAGTTACCTAGCAATTTAACGAAAACGATCGACGAACATCTAGTTCAAGCTAAGCAGTTAATCGTAAAAGATTGAAGATTGAAAGCGTAAATTAACTACTAAAATAGGATGTTGCCGTGAAGTTTCGTTTCACGACATGAATCACTTAAGTATTATTGCTAGACTGTAAAATGTCTACATTGTATTACGGCATTTTGTTAAAAGTTCCGAGTTTCTAATCTTCAGTAACGGCGGTGTTTTCGAATGGTAGAGTTGAAGTTACCTAGGAGGTACGAATATGTTGTTTCTGTTTTGTCTAGGGTTGAAAGAAGGAAGATTCCTCTTAAATCTGGGTTGGAAGATATTTTTTCAGGGGAATCTCCGGGTTGGAGGATTCGTAGCGCTGTTACTGCTCATGTACTTGGGATCTTACGTAATTATCGTTTAATTGATCAAGCTATCAATTTGACGTTGAAGAAAGGTTCCGTCCATATGTTTAAACCTGAACTTAGGAATATTTTGAGGGTAGCTGTTTATGATATTCATATTAGACGGATGGTTCCAGCGAGAACTGTAACCATGGTTGCAGTTAATCTAGCTAAGAAAATACTCGATAATAACGCTGCTCGCTTAGTTAACGCATTATTAAGGCAAATAGAGGGCTTCAAAATTGAAAAAGTACTGGAAAGAGAAGATAAAGCCGAGGTTTTAGCGTTAAAATACTCTCATCCTACATGGTTTGTTCGCTATATAATGGAACTGTTAGGCGAAGAAGAAACCATAAAACTTTTAGGGGCAAATAATTCTCCTGCACCAGTTTGGATTCGTGTAAACACCATAAAAATAGATAGAGACAGATTAATAAAAATTTTAGAAAAGGAAGGAACAAAAGTTACTTTAGATACAGATCTTCCAGAGGTTCTCAAGGTCGTTGAAAGCAAAAAGCCTCCAGTCCGTCTATCTAGTTTCTCCAAGGGACTCTTCTATATTCAAGATAAAGCCTCAGTATTAGCGGGACATGTTTTAAATCCTAAACCTGGAGAACTAATTGTTGATGTATGTGCAGCTCCAGGTGGGAAAACTTCTCACATCGCACAACTTATGGAAAATGAGGGTAAAATTATAGCAGTTGATGTATCAAGGCTTAGAATGAAAGCTCTTAAAAATAATATGAAAAGATTAGGCGTAAAAATTGTAGAAACAAAGGTTATGGATGCAAGAGATATTCCTAAAAAACTTAAAATAGAGGCTGATCGTGTAATTGTTGATCCAACCTGTTCCTCCACCGGAAACTTTCGTTCCAGGCCTGAAGTTAGATTGTGGGTTAAAAAGAAGGATGTTAAAAGATTCGCTAAACTTCAGTGGGAAATATTAAGGGCTGCTGCAGAAATAGTTAAAGAAAATGGAGTACTTGTATATTCTACATGTTCTATGACATTGGAAGAAAACGAGTACATAATTAAAAAATTTATAGAAAATACATCTTCATTTAAGATTGTCAGAGCAGAGCCATTTATCGGAAGACCTGGATTTAACAATCTAATGGATGCTCAAAGACTTTTCCCATACCTACATAATACTGAAGGATTCTTCATAGCTAAACTTGTTAAAATAGGGTAGTATAAATTTCAACGTATTCTATACTTTTCCTTAATTGCTGGGTCTCCCTTACAGTTTTTACATAAGTAAGCTTTTATCTTTTTCCCTCTTCTTGTATAAATAACTAGTGGTTTTTCCTTTCTATCCGAAAGCACTGCGCCACATTCGTAACATTTTCTTCTCGACATTGTTCTCACATCCACATATCGAATTTTCTCATTTTAATATCTATTCTTTTACGTTCTAACTCTTGGATCACCTTGTTCTGAGGTTTTCCTCTAATAATTTTAAGTAATGCAATTCTAGCTATATCGGCATTTTCGGGTCTTCCAAGTATTCCAACTGTTCCTTCTTCTTCATCTATTTTTATTTTTGTCTCCGTTAGATTCTCTATAGCTTCTTTTACTTTCCCTTTTGTTCCAATAAGTCTTCCTAAAGTTCTTTTAAGCTTGTTTCCGCCACCCACCAGTTCCTTAGCATCTATCACCTGTAACACTAAGTCAAAATCCATCATTTGAAGTATATCCAGCTTACCATAGCTCATGGATATTGCTTCAATGATTTGTTTTACTTTCATAGCTGTATAAGGGTCTTCTGTCTCTATTCTAACAATACCACTAGATTCTAATGTTAATGTAACCTTCATTTTTTCCTCTATATGTTCCTTTAAAGTTTTAAACTTTTCAATAGCCTTCTCTTCAATTTTCGTATACACTGCAGATGTCATTACAAGGTCCTCAAGTGCTTGTTTCCCTTCTTTCTTTAGAAAAATTTATTTTTGGATTTTGTGGTGTAAAGCTGGAACTTAGGTGG
>CAYYZD010000030.1:0-11749 GCA_964476035.1 uncultured archaeon | reverse complement strand
AACGCTGTTTGAAGCTTCTCGGCTAACTCCCTTCCTATACTTAGTAGCTCTAGGAGAATTTCAAAGTCTTCCGAGAAAACCATAACTCCCTTAAACTCGTTCGAACCCATATTGTTACCCCCTCAACACCCCTTCTTTAAGTATCATTTTTACAAGTTCTTCCGCGGCTTCCTCTACAGTTTCGGCTTTCACGATGACACCTTTTCTTTCCACTTTTGGAACTGTAACTTTAAGTATTTGTACAGCTGAACCTTCAGCTCCAACCTCTTCCTTAGAAATTCCAAGGTCACTTGCTGTCCACGTCGTGATTCCTTTTCTAGACGCTTTCATGATGTCTCTTAACGAAGGTATTCTAGGCTCATTTATTTCTCTTGTTACCGTTAAGAGAACTGGCATCTGCGCTTCAACCGTCTCATATTCCTCTTCTAAATCTTTCTCGGCAATCACCTTATTTCCATCTATGGTGACCTTTCTGACATAAGTTATTTGTGGTATGTCTAAGAGCTCTGCAAGCCTTGGTCCGACCTGTGCTGAAAGACCGTCAAGTGTCATTTCTCCGCAAATTATCAAATCAAACCCTCCTAACTTTTCTATAGCCTTAGCCAGTACACGTGCAGTTGCCAACGTATCTGAGTTCTCAAATATAGGGTCGCTTAAAAGGTAAGCTTCGTCTGTCCCCATGGCTAAAGCTTCTCTGAGTGCTGTTTTTGCTTCAGATGGCCCCATTGTAATGGCTATTACATTGCCTCCATGTTTTTCCTTTAATTTTATTGCCTCTTCTAACGCGTTTTTGTCTACGTCGCTTATTTTCCTTGGAATTCCCACCGTTATTGGTGTTTGCGTACTAGGATCAACTTTAATTTCTTTAATATCAACTATCTGCTTAAAAGGTACTATTATTGTAGGCAAGACCCTCACCACGCTACATTTTAAGCCTTAATGATAAATTGTTGTTATCTGGCAGAGATATATCGAACGACATTTTATAAAAAATTAACTATTTTACCAATCATTGTTTTATCGATATTATATGCCAAATCTGTACTTTTAATACATGCAGAACTAATCAGTTAGAATGTCTTGAAATGTCAACGTAAGTGTTTTAACCCACCGTGGCATTTTAAATTTGTACAAAGTTTTTGAAGTAAAAATTAAGTTATAACTCTATAAGGGCTTCTATTGTCCTTAAGGCTGCTGTTGATGCATGTTCGAGAGTTTCGGTGATGTTCTTTGGCCCCTGGACGGTTCCAGCTAAAAAAACTCCTTTTATTACAGTCTCTACAGTGTTAAGTTTTAAATCCTTTTCCTGAAAAAAGCCGTACTGGCTTAAAGGCAAATTAAGAATTTCTTGTATAGCTGTGCATGGTATTATGGCCGTTTCTAATACGACAAGATCCGCCACTATAGAGAGTAACTTATGTGTTGATGTATCAAAAATCTCCACGTTTAGCGACTCGTCTGGCAGAGGCCTGATATCTGAGGGTTGCCCATGAATGAGGGTAATGCCGCTTTTTCTAACTTCTTGATAAAATTCTTCGAGCCCTTTACCAGATGCTCGAATATCTATGTAACAAATGTAAGCATCAACGTTATCACCATACTGTTTTTTCAAAATATAGGCATGTTTTAAGGCATTTAGGCAACCAATTCTACAACAGTACGTATTGTATTTATTATCTCTGGAACCAACACATAGCAGAAAAACTACGCTTTTAAGTTCTTTTCTATCACTTACTCTAACTATTTTCCCGTTTGTTGGGCCCTCTGGATGAGATAATCGTTCATATTCTAATCCCGTAATTACATTTTTGTAAGTACCATAACCATATTGAGCTATTTTCCTTGCGTCAAAAAGATCAAAGCCAGTTGCAAGCACAATCGCATCTACTTTCAATTCCATATCAATGGGAGCTTGAGAGAAATCTATCGCATCTTCGGAGCAAACATCAGTACAGGCTTTACATTCATTACCCTTAAAATGAAGACAATTTTTTTCATCGATTAAATAAGTTTCTGGGAAAGCCTTAAGCGGCATGTAGATAGCTTTCCGATGCGATAAGTTCATTTCGTATTCTTTAGGCACTGAAACGGGACAGACTTTCTCGCATTTTCCACAGGCTATACATTTCCTCTCATCGACGTATCTGGGTTTTCTTACAATTTTTATTTTGAAGTCTCCAAAGGTTCCATTTATCTCCTTTATCTCCGTGTTCGTTAAAACTTGTACATTAGGATGGCTAGTAACCTCGGAAATTTTTTGCAACAGTATTTCGTTTGCGTTTGTCAACGTTGGGAAAATTGTGGAAAGCAAGGAAACATGGCCACCTAAGCTGGGAAGCCGTTCAACAAGATATACTTTCACTCCGAATTTAGCTAGGTCACTAGCTACTTGAAGGCCCGCTATCCCACCGCCGATCACTAAAACTGATTTTTCATCAAGCTTTAGAGATTTCATGAGATCACCCGCATTATGTTTCGAAAGTCATGACATAATTTTTCAAACTTCAACTGAATTACGTTACTTAAATTCTAAACTTCAAATGTCGGCTATTTATTAATCAAATGATTACGATCCCTACATGCGTGCTATGAGGGATAAATATTTTATGTTAAATTAGTTTTAAATCTTGTTAACTCAAAAACGTAATCTTCAATTTCGAAAGAATTGAAGGTGTTTTAAAATGACAATAGTGGACTTGATGTCCGAAGCGAAAATGAACGTCGAACTAAGGTCAAAAGTAATTAAAAAGGGCAAATACGAGCTTTACAACTGTTTTCAGTGCATGCGCTGTACAAGTGGCTGTACCTCGATGAAACTACTTGAACTTAAACCTCATCAGATCGTAACAACGGTTAAACTAGGACTTATAGATGAACTAATAACGTCGGGAATAATATGGACATGTGCAATGTGTTTAAAGTGCACGGAAAGATGCCCTCAAGATGCAGCACCAAGCAATCTTATAACAGTTCTAAGAAATTTAGCTTTTGATATGGAGGCTAATGTCCCGGAAGCTTATCTTAAAGTTGTTAGCACAGTTCTTGATGTAGGTTTGATTCAAGAAGAGCAAAAGGTTACGTCAAGAGATTTTGAAGTATATGATAGAGAGCAGTTAAACTTGCCGAAAATATCAAAGCCTAGTGAGACTTTTAAAAATAGTTTGTTAATTCTTTTAACTCCGGAGGAGGAGTAAAATGGAAATCGGCGTTTACTGGGGTTGTATGATTCTAACTTCCCAATATGCTTATGAGCTGTCATTAAGAGCTATTCTTCCCAAATTTAACATATCAATAATTGATATAGACGGAGCTTCATGTTGTGGTGCGCCGATTAAAAATGTTAATCAAAATGCAGCTATTTATCTTGCAATAAGAAATCTTGCTTTGGCTGAGAAAGCTGGGATTAGCGAACTACTTGTACCTTGCAACGGATGTTATTTATCGTTTTCAGAAGCACTTTACCACTGGAAAAAGGACGATACTCTAAGAAGAGAACTTAGCAACTTACTTGCGGAAGAAGGGCTCGAATTCAATGACAATATTAATCTTTGGCACACTATAGATTTCTTGCACGATAAAGTGAGCGTAGAAAAGATTAAGACCACTGTAAAAAAGCCAATAAACGGTTTAAAGTTCGTGGCTCATCCAGGTTGCCACATATTAAGACCAAGCACCATCGTAAATGTTGACAATCCTGAGAAACCGAGAAAGTTAGATGATTTAATTGAGGCCCTTGGGGCGGAGAGTATTGACTATCCAGAGAAATTAGATTGTTGCGGCGGCGGACTACTTCTATCTCATCCAGAAAGCGCGCTTACTATTGCTGGGCTAAAATTGAAAGCAATAAAGAATCTCAATGTTGATGGATTAGTGGTTTCTTGCCCGTCTTGTAAAATCATGCTTGGTGCGAAACAAGAAGCTGCGGGAACGATTGTTGGAGAAAAGCTCCAAATTCCTGTCTTTTACTACACCCAGTTGTTAGGACTAGCTCTGGGAATTGAAGAAAAAAGTTTGGGTCTGCATCTAAATCAAAGTCCGGTAGACAAAATTATTGAAAAATTAACTTAATCTTATTATTCACTATTTTCTACTATTTTCCCAACTAGATGCGTTATGCTGGCATCAACTACTTTTACTTTTACAAAGCTACCTAAGGTCACATATTCTGAATCTATTACTATCGGTTTATATGCAAAGTTTCTTGCAATAAAACCTCCCTTTATACCTATTTCTGAAACTATTGCTTCCCCGACATAACCTATCCATTTCAAATTTCTTTGCAAAGATATTTTCCTAACAATTTTCGAGATTTTTCTGCTTCTTTCTTTAATCTTCCAACCTGGTAACTTTTCATCCATCTTTTCTACTTCGGTTCGGGGTCTAACAGAAAATCTAGATACATTAGTTATATCAGGTTGAATTTCCTCCAACAATTTAACAGTTTCTTGGAAATCTTCTTCAGTTTCTCCAGGAAAACCTACAATAACATCTGTTGACAATGTAAGTTTCGGCAAGGATACTTTTAATAGTTCAATAAGTGCTTTAAATTCTTCTACTGTATATTTTCTATTCATTCTTCTCAGAATTTTGTTGCTACCCGATTGTACAGGAATATGAATAAATTTGTATATTTTTGGGGATTTATACACCTTAATGAGATCATCGACTATTTGCTTTAAGTGAGCGGGGTTCATCATACCTACTCTAATTCTGTACTCATAGGGTAATTTTACTAAGTCTTCGAGTAGTTGCGGGAGACTATATCCTATGTCGAACCCGTAAACAGCTGTGTCTTGAGCGGTAATCCATATTTCCTTGCAACCTTCCAACAATAATTGTCTAACCCTTTTTAGGATATCCTCTGGAGAATAGCTTACTAAACGCCCCCTAGCAAATTTAACCGCACAGTAACTACAATTCCCAAGGCATCCTTGAGAAATAGGAACAATACCTATAGTGGGATGCGTTTTGACAGACGGTAAAGTTAATCTCGGAAGAGGATCTCCCTCTAAATCAATTATCCCTCTTTGCCCGTTTATTATTTGTGAAATTATTTTTGGCAGTTTTTCGTAACTGTCTGGTCCCAGTATAGCTGCGTAATCTGGTAAAATTTCCTTAATTTTTTCTAAATTTATTTTTGGTAGGCACCCTGCAACAATAATTGGTTTTGAATAATTCTTCAATTTCCTTAATCTTTTTAAAATTTTAAACTCGGTCGGAGATTTTACACCACATGTATTAACAATTATTATAGTTGCTTTATCTATACTGTCAACTATCTCTATACCCTTCTTTGTTAATATTCCGAGTATAATCTCCGTATCTGCCCTATTGAGGGCACATCCATATGTTTCTACATAGACCTTTACATTCAAACAGCTGTTGAACATGTTAAAACTACTCTGATCTACCATTTTGCTTCACATTTTAACCTAATTTTAATAAAAGCGTTGTTCTGGTTTTCTACTGCAAAAGTTTTCATTTCTGGAGAAATCAACCTTTTGCAGACACTTAAAAATATTTCTTGTTACAACCATTTTTGAGTCAACTTATCCCAGTCAAGCAACCCAAAATGGAACCTTACAAAAATTTAGCTAATTATATTTATATTATTGTTGAATATGTCTTTAAAATTTCTAAGCTTTTCTTAGGCAGCACCAAATTTCTCTCATTTATTAATTGTTCAAACATTTTTATTTTTTCCTCAAATTTTAGAGTATTTATCTGCATAACCAGATTATTGCTTCCGCACGTAGGACATTTTCCGGTGAGAGGAGGTCTCCGCAAAGAACTTTTACAATTCATACAAATAAGAGGTTGAGTCAGAAACATTGAAATGAACTTATGTATTTCAGCATCTAAAGCATCTTCAAGGAGTTGTCTAGGATTTATTTCACTGAAGCAATGAGAGCAAAACCTCTTTTCAATATCCTTAAACTTTAAAGAATTCTTGCAGTGGGGACAAATTATACATTCCAATATTGTTTCAAATGGCGATACGCTTTTTATTGGCTTAACTTCTTCCACCTCTTCTTTAGGACTTACAAATTTTGTCAATTCTCGTTGTACACCGATTGATAAAAGCTCTTGTCTTGTAATTCCTAGTGGTTTAAGAATCCGTTCAATTGGTGGTAAAAGCTGTTTTTCAATGTAATAGTTTGCATCAATCTCTAGTTTATTTTCTTGAACGTATTTTGGATCTTCTGCCCTTTCCGCTATTAATCCCTTTCCTTTTACAATAACAAAGGGTATTCTTTCACCTATGGTTGGAGCAGATCCGGGCGATCTTTTAGCAAGTTTTAAAGCAAGGTAAGCATGAGGTTGTTTCGCTTTATAGGCCTTTGGTGGTTTTGAAAGAGTTCTAGTCATTATTAACTTTTCAATAGGAATTTTACCTTGCTTGAGCTTTTGAAGAACATCCCTAACATAGTTAACTACGAGATTTACATCCGGTTGCTTTAATAACATATTTATTACTTTATCCACAACTTCACCTACTAAATCGCACCATTCTCTTCTAACTGTCTCTATTCCTTTTGTATCTATTTTATCTTTCCACTCTCCATTTTGAGTTTTCTCAAACATCCAACCTGCATATCTCTTTTTACTTAACAATAAAAATGATTTGTATATTTTCTCGAATTCCAAAAGCATTGGTTGAGGAAGTAATCTTGATATTTCCTTTGAAATTTTTTCACCAATTTTCGTTGCTTCCTCAAGGCTTGAAGTGTTAATTTTAATGAGAACGCTATCCGTGTCACCATAAATAGTTTCAAGACCATATTTCTCCTCTATAATTTTCCTAGTAAACTCGATGGTGTATCTTCCCAAGGCCGTTATTGCATTAGCTACATCAAGCGAGTAAACACGCGCCCTAAGATAACCAGTGTATCCGTAGAAACTATTCATCATTATTTTCAAAGCCAACTGTTTAGCATCCAACTGTCGTTTTCTCTCGGGATCCTCCTCGGCTTTCATAGTCTTCTTCACAGCAACACGGAAATTCATGAGATCCTTTAAAATCTCCGGAAGCAATCCTTCTTTTATATCCTTTGTAACAAATCTCGCTCTTGTCGGAACTTCAATGTATTTCTTAACCTCTTCACCATCTTTAAGGAGGGTTGTAAAACAAATGTTATATGCCATTATTAGAGAAGGATATAAGCTTCGAAAATCTAGGACTAGGATCATGTTATCTCCATGGTAAAGACTTACTTTCGGTTCTAGAACAATAGCACCCTTTAAACCGAGCTTTTCCCTCTCCATACTTCTTTTCCTAATTTCCTCCTGTGAAGGTTTACATGGAATAATAAGATTTCGTTTCTTACCGTAACGTAAAAGTAAGCCCTCAACTCTGCTAGATTGCCCCCCCGATATCACGTCTTGCAATAGCAAACCGCTTACCTTTGAAAGTTCAAAATACTTATCAAGTAAACGTTTTTCTAACAGAATTTTAAGAGGAAGTATAGCGTCTTTCCTCGCATAGTCCACAAGCCTATTAATATCCCTACTCTTCCCCATCCAAAGCCTCGGTATATCCCTGTAATCTACATCAAGTTTCCCTTCGTTAATTAGCTTTTCAGCAACATGTTCCAAGGTATATCTTTTCAAATGGAAATCAGCCTTAACCAACGCCCTAACATCAACAACAACCCTTCCAGGAACAGATACTTTATTATTTTCCCCTGTACTCCGTATGGTTACATTTTTGTCTTCCACTCTCCCAAATTTCCGACTTATATTCAGGTTTTTTAATCTCTTAACAATGTAAGGAAAATCAAAATTCAATATGTTAAAACCTGTAATAATATCTGGATCATATTTTTCTATAACATTAATAAAACCTTTTAACATCTCCTCTTCGCTTTCAAAACACTCTATATCGCTATTAGCCCTTTTAATATATTTTGCAACCAAGACTTTCGTTTCATTCCCCATAAATGGTGGGTAAAACGCTAAACTAATTATAACTATAGGGTCTCTTGAGGGATCTGGTAAACTCATTAAATCTCGAGGTATACATTCTATATCAAAACTCAAAATTTTGAGCGGGGCATTTCCATTTTCCTCTATGGTCCGAATTTTCTCCGCCTCTATTTCATAATCTACTTTACCTAATGTCGTCTTAACATAGTTACCTCTTACTTCTATCCAAGAAAACCCCCAAATATCATAATCTATCAAAAACCGATATTTAAACAGTATATCAGCTTCATATACCTCTTCTACGCCATCTATTTTCTTAATATCATCTCTTATATCCTTGACCTGAGCTGGTTTATGAACAGTTATCTTTAATACCTTAGACGGAGATTTCTGAAAACCTATAGGCAAATATTTCTCTTCAAGAGAAATATTCGCTACAATCCCTTTAAATCTCTCTATAATTGTTTTGGCAACATCCTTTTCCCTATCATCCAAAGTTTTAACATAAAAATAGGGGTAAAAACCTTTATAATACACGCAGCAACTTTTGCCTTCCAAATCTTTGCCAAATATCCTAATTATTGGCCCATCCCCCGAACCTACAATATAGTCACAATCAATTACTTGAATCCTTTTCGTAATCAATATGTTTCCTCCCCAATATTGTCGAGGCACTGGAAGTCGTAGACATTTTAATCCCGATTAAGCTTAGCAAACACGGCCTTTGTCGAGTAACGAGAAAACCATAGCTATCTAAAGTTAATTTTGACTCATAAATCTTCCGATCATAGCCGTAAGTAAAACCACCTTAAAATATTAACCAAAATAATAAGTATAACACCATATCATATTCTATATAGTTGATAATAGTAAACTCAGAAAAAATAAATTATAATTTAATATCTTAGAGAAGCGGTCATCATTAAGCATAAATGAAATAAAATGAGAAGGGTTTACTCTTTCTTACTCTTTTCTAAATACATTTTCCATGTAAGGAAGAGGGTTTTCGGTCTGGCTGCCATTGCTTCATCAAGCTTTGTAACCGATGTGTTCTGAGGCGCATTCAAAACAATATTGGGATTGCTATAAGCTTCTTCAGATATTTTACTAACTGCTTCAACAAATTCATCTAATTGTTCTTTTGTCGCTGTTTCGGTCGGCTCGATCATTAATGCTTCATGAACTATGAGTGGGAAGTACATTGTTGGTGCATGAATACCAAAATCTAAGAGTCTCTTAGCTACATTTAACGCTCTTACTTTAGTATCTCGTTTCATAGGTGAAGCACTAAAAACGCATTCATGTTTTCTAGGTTTTTCCTTCCCATAGGGAAGTTCAAATCCCTTAATTTTCTTTAGTTTCTTAACTATATAATTAGTGTTTAATACGGAGATTTCAGCCACCGTTTTGAGACCTTCTTCGCCCAATGCAAGTATATAGGCAAAAGCTTTAACAAGAACATTAAAATTCCCGTAAAACCCTTTAACCTTACCAATCGAGTAAGGTCTGTTCCAATTCAAGTAATATTTTTCTCCATCGTACTCTACAAGAGGCACAGGAAGAAATTTCTCAAGTTCTTTAGTAACACCAACCGGGCCAGCTCCAGGCCCCCCGCCACCATGCGGTGTACCAAAGGTTTTATGCAAATTTAAATGAACAATATCAAAACCCATGTCGCCTGGGCGAACTTTACCCACAATAGCATTAAGATTAGCTCCATCATAATAAAGTAATCCTCCAACATCATGCACAATGCTTGCAATTTCCTCTATTTCTTCCTCAAAAATTCCTAGAGTATTAGGATTTGTTAGCATTAGGCCAGCAGTTCTTTCAGAAACAGCAGCCTTTAACGCATCTATATCTACACAACCATCTTCATTTGAAGGTATAACAACAACTTTAAACCCTGCCATGGCTGCACTAGCAGGATTTGTACCATGTGCTGAATCGGGAATAATAATCTCGTCTCTTTTCCCAAGTTCTCCATTATACTTATGATAAGCTCTAATTATCTGAGTTCCAACATACTCCCCATGCGCACCAGCAGCCGGCTGTAACGTGAATCTATGCATTCCTGTAATTTCTGCAAGCCATTTCTCAAGCTTATACATCAGCTCTAAAGCACCTTGAATGGTACTTTCATCTTGATAAGGATGAATCCACGCCACCTCTTCCATCGAGGCTAGTTCCTCATTTATTCTTGGATTGTATTTCATGGTGCAGCTTCCCAAGGGATAAAAGCCTGTATCCACGCCATAATTCATTTGAGACAACCTAGTATAATGTTGAACAACTTCTACTTCTGAAACCTCGGGAAGTTTGGGTTCTTTTCTTCTTCGTAACGTTTCCGGAATAAGATTTTCTAAATCACCAACCATTTCCTTAACTTCTTCACTAGGACTGGGCACTATATGTCCGATTCTCCCTTCGCTTCCAATTTCAAATATGAGAGGCTCCGGCCATTTAGCTTGTCTAAATTCCCTAACCATTCTACCCTCCCTCCTCGACAATTTCCTTAACTGCTGAAACTAATCTATCTATATCTTCCTTAGTATGAATCTCTGTTACACAGAACAACATAGATTCTCCAAACTCTGGAAACTCATTTTTTATAATCTTCCCCCCATGAATTCCCCTCTTTAAGAGTTCTTTATGAAAATCTTCAACTGTAATTCCTCCTCGATGAAGAGTGGCCAAGAACTCTTTAAAGTGGGGAGCCTCAAAATAAGGTGCTTTTATCCCATTAATAGCATTCAGTTTTTTCATTGCATAGTGCGAATTGTAGAGTATAGTCCTACCAAGTTCAATGATCCCTCTTTTACCTAACAGGGATAAATAGATTGCAGCTGCAACAGCACAAAGAGCCTCATTGCTGCATATATTCGAAGTAGCTTTTTCTCTCCTGATATGCTGTTCTCTAGTCTGCAAAGTCATGACAAAACCCCTGTATTTTCCATCTTCAGACCTTGTCATTCCAATTAATCTGCCAGGCATTTGACGAATAAATCTCATATCATCCTTAGTTGCAAAAATCCCCAGTAATGGGCCTCCAAAGTTCAACGGATTTCCCAAAGGTTGACCTTCACCAACGACAATGTCGGCACCGTAGTCTCCCGGTGGGCGTATAACACCTAAAGAGGTAGGATCAATACCAACAACAAATAATGCATCGTTTTCATGAACCATTTCACTAACTTTATCGACTTGAGTTTCTAAAAAGCCAAGATAAGACGGATTCTCTACATATACTCCAGCTACATCTCCTTTAAACTCGCTAAACTTGGACTCTAAATCGTTTAAGTCAAGCTGGCCGGTGTTTTCATTAAATTTTATTTGAACAACTTTAATGCCAGCTGGTTCTGCGTATGTTTTAAGGGTAGAGAGTCTTTCAGGATGGATTATCTTCGGCACCATGAATATATCCTTCTTTGTTACGCGTTTTGCCATTAAAGCAGCTTCACCTAAAGCGCTTGCCCAATCGTATATCGAAGCATTTACAACAGGCATTTCTAAAAGCTCAGCCATTAAACTTTGATATTCAAAAAGAGCTTGCAACATGCCTTGAGAAATCTCCGCTTGATAAGGTGTATAACTAGTTAAAAATTCCCCCCGACTAATTAAAGATTTAACAACAGCCGGAACATAGTGCGGCCAAACACCGGCACCAAGAAAAGTAGGCATATCAAGCACGGTCTTATTTTTCTTCAAGATTTCTCTAACTTTTCTAAAAACTTCGTATTCACCATGAGTCCTCGGAAGTTTTAATTTTCCCTTGTAAAAGAGTTTCTCTGGAACATCTAAATACAATTCATTCACATCACTT
>CAYYZD010000029.1:0-11950 GCA_964476035.1 uncultured archaeon | reverse complement strand
ATCAGATGCAGAAAAATTCAAGGAATTGGCCCTGAAAGTGAGGGATGCATTGCTAAAGGATAGTGGTGCAATATCTCTTAAACAATATGGAACATCGGGATCACTTGGGGCAGTAAATGAATTATATGTACTTCCAACTAGAAACTGGCAACTTGGACATACCGATAAAGTTGACTACATAACAGGTCAGTATTTACATGAAAAGGGATATGTTGTAAAGCACTATGCATGTGATGGTTGCCCCATAGGATGTCATCTTATAACTGAAGTTAAGGAAGGCAAATATGCAGGTACACATTCAGGTGGCCCAGAATATGAAACCTTAAGTGCTTTAGGATCTGGTACAGAAGTCTATAACACAGAGGCGATAATTAAGGCGAATGAACTGTGTAATGAATACGGTTTAGATACCATCTCTACCGGTGATGTTATTCAGTGGGCTATGGAGTGTTATGAACGTGGTATATTAACCAAGGAAGATACTGAGGGGCTAGAATTAAAATTTGGAAACGAAGATGCTATGATAGAACTTATCGAGAGAATAGCCTATAGAAGGGGTAAAATTGGAAATCTTTTGGCTGACGGTTTGAAGAGGGCTAGTGAAAAAGTTGGCAGAGATTCTTGGAAATGGGCAATGTTTAATTCCAAAGGTCTAGAACATTCAAGAGTTGATACAAGAGTTGCAAAAGCTTATGCTTTGGCATTTGCAGTTAACCCGCGTGGTCCTGATCACCTACACACAGAGACCTTTGCTGAATTTGGTGCCTCCCCTGAAGCAGTTGAATTAATTGAAAAAATTACCGGCGATAAGAAATGGGCTTCTCCATACTATGTAGAATATAGGCCTGAAATTGTTCGTTGGCATGAAGATTGCTATGCAGTGACAGAAGCTCTAGGTATCTGCGTCTTCACGTCTACAGCTGCTTATGCTGTTACGCCTGCAAATATGGCTGAAATGTTCACATATGCAACCGGAATAAGAATGACTGAAGAGGAAATAATGCTGGCAGGACGAAGAATCGTGACTGTTGAGAAATGTTTTAACGTACGTGAAGGAGCTGATAGGAAATATGACGACTTACCTTGGAGAATAATGCACGAACCAGCACCTGAAGGCCCTATCAAGGGCATGGTAACATCGCCTGAAGAACTAAATAAAATGCTTGACCGATACTATGAATTGCATGAATGGGACAAAAAGACGAGTTGGCCATATAAGGAAACTTTGTTGAAACTTGGATTAAAAGATATAGCAGAACAGCTCGAGAAAATGGGAAGGCTGCCAACAAAAACTTAACTCATAAATAAAAAAGGAGCATTCCAAATATAAGGGATAAGCAATAGGACATGATCGGCGATGCTGAGGAATTTTCTAATGCTTAGAAGAACAATTTTGTCACTTAAAACTATAATAACTATTTTTTCATTATGTTAAAGAAGACAAAGATATGCATCAAGAACTATGGGAAGGAAATGACTACATTTGTCCTTTATGTTATCTTTTACCAAAAAATTATAACGCAAGTAAAATAAGAGCAAAATGTATGACAAGGTATTTCCACAAGAGTTAAATATTTACATTAGTGTAGGAAAATGGAAAACATTTATGCAGGTGATAAAATATGAGCAGTGAAAGAGATAAGATGTTTATTGATGAGGCAAAGAGAATAATAGATTCTGCCGATGAGAAAAAAATAGTTTTGCGTGTTTTGGGAGCTATCGCTTTTAGGCTGCATTGCCCAAAGTTTAGACATATACTTGAAAATATAAGGCATATAACCGATATAGACCTTGTGGCTTATGGTAAACAGATGAACCAGGTTGAAAAGTACTTTATTGATTTAGGATATGAGTTGCGTCCTCCTTCATTTGCTGCTCTGGCTGCTAGAAGAAGAATTTTTTATGATCGGGATCGAGGTATAGTTGTTGATGTGTTTTTTGATAAGCTTGAAATGTGTCATGTTATTGACTTTAAGGGCAGGCTTGAAGTTGATTATCCGACGATACCGTTAGCAGAGATGCTACTTGAAAAGTTGCAAATAGTTCAAATTACTGAAAAAGATGTAAAAGACGTAATTATTTTGCTGAGAGAGCATGAGATTGGAGAACGGGACGATGAAACCATAAATGCAAAATATATTGCGAAAATATTTGCGAAAGATTGGGGATTTTACTACACGGCAACAACGAATCTAAAGAAAATTAAACAGTTATTAGGACCGTTTGACGCGCTAACAGATGAAGATAAGAAAGATGTTGAAAGTAAAATCGATAAGTTGCTGGATATTATAGAGAAAGAGCCTAAGTCTCTCGGTTGGAAAATGAGAGCTAAGATAGGAACCAAGAAAATATGGTATAGAAAGGTTGAAGAAATAGAATTTCCAGAGGAGTTAGAACATTAAAATTAAACTACTTTTTAAGTCCGCCTACGCCGGGAGGTAGAAATGCAACCACTGACCCATCTTTCACCTTACTTTTCAATCCGCTAAGCGATGTAGCGTTCTTTCCATCAATGAAAACCACTACTGTTCTTTTTATCTTCATTTTTTCACCGTCAACAATACGTTTATAGATCTCCTCATTAAATCTCTCCTTGAGAATTAACAGTAGATTATGCAGCGTTATATCTTCTGGTATATTTATCTCTGCTTGTTTTAAGCCAGCGATTTTACTGTATATGCCGAAAAACTTTACCGTCACCTTAGGCATTTTACAAACCCCTTACTTCTGCTACTCTCGTAAATAACACAGTTATACCGTTATTATACTTATCTCTCAGATAACTTAAATCACTTTGATGTAACAGTTTCTATTGCAAGCTTAATGTTTCCTACCGGTAGGATTATAGGGTGCTTTGTACCCTTTTCTATGAATTCCTCTATTTTATCTTTACATTCTTCGGGGGTTCCTATTGCTGCAAATGTTTTAAACATGTCGTCTGTTACGTGTTTCATTGCTTCTTTTAATCCCTTCGTTTCTAAGGTTTCTCTGACCGGTTTTATTTCTTCTTCATCATAACCACATACATTTAATATTTCTTTGGGAGTATAGGCTAAGGCGTATGTGATAAATCCTTTAGCAGCCTTATGTTCCTCATTCTTATCTTTCGAAACTGAACAGAGTATGTAGGTTGCTATATCTATTTCATCTATGTTTCTTCCAGCTTTCTCCGCTCCAATTTTTAAATTTTTGACTACAAAGTGCTTTACATATCGTGGTGCCGAACCTAGAGACAGTAGTATTCCGTCGGCTATCTTTCCAGCTAATTGGATCATTTTCTTATTTATTGCACCGATATAAATCGGTATACTGTCTCTTATCGGTTTAAATTTGCCAAATTCCGAAAAGTATGGGCATGTTCCGAAATCTACATTGTTAACTTTGAATATTTCCCCTTGATAATTGGTTTTTTCGCCCTTTAACCCGTTTTTTAGTAAAAGTCTTATTACTTCAACTGCTTCTTCAACAGTTTTTAGTGGTTTTTGAAACGAAATTCCCATCTGCTCGATTAGTGGTTGTACTCCCGCTCCCAAACCTAGTATTAGTCTTCCGTTTGAAAGCTCATCGAGTGTAGCAGTTGTTAAGGCGATTAGAACAGGGTTTCGAGTATATGGGTTTATTAATCCTGTTGCTAGCTTGATTCGCTCAGTATTATATGCTAAGTTTGCTAAATATGAGATTCCATCTCTTAGAAAATAGTCTTCCATGACCCAAACCGAGTAGAACCCTTTTTCCTCCGCATATTTAGTTAACTTTACAACTTCCTTAATAGGTAGGGGAACACCAGTAAAACATATGCCTATTCTTTCCATTTTAATTCCTCTCTTTTATTCTCTATTCTCTAGACTTTACTAACTGTTTTGATATTTCGACGTGCCTTGCTATAAAAAACTAAGGCTTATATGTTTTTAGTTAAACATTTCTCTTATATGTTAACTTTATTACTGTTAACATTAAATGGTTATAGCTTAAGTTGGGAATATACTATTATCCCTTCAACCAATCTTATCGAGAAAATCTCCATGTTACAATTGCATGATAGGTGTTTTAAATGACGGCACCATGTGTTCTTTCAATAGATGTAGGGACCACCGGTTGCAAGACGGTTTTAGCTGATATTAACGGTTGTATTATTGCTAAAGCTTTCAAAGAATATGTAACATATACTCCCAAACCTGGATACTCTGAGCAGTACCCCAAAGATTGGTGGAGAGCAGTAGTAGAAACAGTGAAATTAGTCATTTTGCGAAGTAAAATTGATCCAAAAAAAGACATTGTTGGTTTAGGTTTTTCGGGAACTTTAGGCGGGATACTTCCAATTGATAAACATGGAAACTTACTAATGGAAAGGGTTATACATTACTCGGATATGAGAGCAATAGAGCAATGCGAATTTTTGCGGAAAAAGCTTGGGGAGGAATTTTTATACAATACGACTGGTAACCCTTTGCTTCCAATACCTTCTCTTGTTAAATGGCTTTGGATTAAAGATAATAAACCTGAAGTGTTTGAGAAAACCTACAAATTTCTTCATCCAAAGGATTACATGGTTTTTAAAACAACTGGAGAAATCACCACGGATTATGTTGATGCTTCTTCAACTATGGCTTTCGACCTAGTTAAGAGATGTTGGTCTGAGGAAATACTTGAAACTGTCGAAATACCCGTTGATAAGCTGCCAATGCCACGATACTCTATGGAAATAGCTGGAGAATTGAAAGACGATATTGCTAAAGAACTAGGACTGAGGGCTGGGCTGCCTGTTATTGTTGGTTCTGGTGATACTGGTGCTTTGCTTGTTGGTGCAGGTGTTATTAAAGATAGGTATGCGGTTTGTTATCTTGGTTCAGCTGCTGAAATAGATTTAGCATCTAACAAACCGTTTTTTGACCCTAAAATGAGAGTCCCGATAAGGTGTCATTCAATTCCAAATATGTGGTTTGGCTCCGCAACTTCGCTAACGGCTGGTATTGCTTTGAAATGGTTTAGAAATGAGTTTTGCGAGTTTGAGATGATGTTTGAGAAGAAGTTTGGTGTGGATGCCTATAAGTTGCTTGATGAACAAGCTGAAAATGTTCCCATAGGTGCTAGGGGTTTAATCTTCCTTCCATATCTGCTTGGAGAGAGATCTCCAATTAGCGATCCAAAAGCGAGGGGAGCATTTATTGGTATTAGTTTATCAAATAAACGTGAGGATTTCTTTAGGGCTATGCTTGAAGGAATTTCCTTTACGCTTCGACATAATTTGGAGACTTATCGTGAAATGGGAATTGAACCAATTGATTTGAGGATGTGCGGTGGTGGGGCAAAAAGTAGTTTATGGAGGAGGATCATTGCAAACGTTTTAGGTATGGAATGTAAATTGTTGGAGAATCCTGGTGAAACGACTGCCATGGGGATAGCAATTTGCATACTTAGTGGAGTAAAGGTTTATGATAGTTTTGAGAAAGCCGTTGAAAATTTTGTTAAGGTTAAGGGAGTAGAAAAGCCAGCGCCTGGAGGAAGTGAGAAATACGATAAGCTTTTTAAAATATACTTGAAATGTTATCCAGCACTTAAAGAGATTATGCATGCTCTTTATGAAATTTCAGGGAAATAGGAGACATGCATCATGACCGAAGCTTTATATCCTCAAAAGATAATTTTTGTTGACTTAAAGAAATGTGTTGGTTGTAAATCTTGTGAGTTAGCCTGCTCAGTTGCTCACTCTTTGTCAAAAGACCTATTTGAAGCTTCTTTTGAAGTTTTAAAACCTAAAACCAGGATATTTGTAGAACATTATCTTGGCCCCCTTGTTGTATGGTGTAGGCATTGTGAGGATCCTTTATGTATGAATGCATGCCCTTACGATGCTATGACGAAAAATGAATATGGTATTGTTGTTGTGCTTGAGGATAAGTGCATAGCATGTGGTTTTTGTGCTACAGCATGTCCATTTGGTGCAATAGTGATAGATGAGGAGAGAAAGATAGCGGTAAAGTGCGACCTATGTACTGAAAGGTTAAAGAAAGGAGAGATGCCAGCTTGCGTTGAAGCTTGTCCAACAAAGGCTGTTCAATACATAAAACGTAACGATATATCTAGAGATTTAAGAGAAAGAACTTTCAAAAGGAGACTTTCAACCCGCCTATTAAAATAATTTAACCTATAAGATTGTTACGTTAATAAAAAATAGGGTGTGATCTTGCTGTTATGTTTCCTTTATTTTTTCTTCAATTGGAACATATTCAAGGTCGAAGCCGAAGTGTTTTGGTGCTAGTACCTCTAAGGCTTCCTCGGTTCTAAGTATCTCAGGGGCTTTTATACCTATTACAGCGAGTACATCACCTTCGGTGATGTCTGTGTTTGTTACAGGTTCCTTTTTGTTGAGGTCTAATGTTGATATGAGGTCTGGGCTTGTGACAAATGGTTCGCCGTTTTTCCACGTTACGTGGTTCTCGTTTTTGAACCAGATTTTGAATTCGTGTCCTTTGAATCCGTCTATTCCTTCAAGTATTGTTTCACCGTAGGTAAATCCTCCTTTGCTTTCCCATGTCTTCTTTGTAACTTTTCCTTTGAAGAGAAGCCATCCCTTAGTGATATCTAATACAACTTTTACAACGTCTTTCCCTTGTTCTTTAGCCTCTCTGATGGCTCTCCCGATTTCTAGACTTCTGGAAACAGTATTTGGAACAATAACCTCCTTCATATCCTTTCCTTTCATAGGATAGCCGGCATTACCGATTTTCCCAAAAGATGCAACACTTAACCATCTTGTAATAACCTCTGTTCTAGTGTAGTTTACTGATTCTTTGATAATCACTATTTCGCCAAATTCGTTACAGGTAACTATTGGTACGTCCGGTTTGCCTTTAAGGCAGGGGGTAATCATTTCCAGCTCTGGAATAGCTCTTCCAGCATAGTCCCCATCAACTAGTGGTATTCCCAAGCCCATTGCAGCATGCATTGCTGCTGCTGTGTTTCCTCCTCCAAGCTCTATGGGAACTAATGCTCCTATTGATGCGCCAAGGATTTTTTCTAGTTCCTTGGTTGCGATTATTAATTCTTTGTTTACCGCTTTTGCGGGTAGTTTCTTTTTCTCTTCAGGTATTTCTATTAGATGTGTTATTGTGCCTGCATAGTAAACACTGCAGGTCCAGGTTTCATCGTCAATGTCTTTTGGATCCACTAGTTTTAGTTCTCGGTTTTCCCTTAGGTCCTCTGATATGTAGTCTACTCCCTCTCTAAATGGGCCTCCTCCACCGGTACCTAGTAAAGTGCATCCTCTTAATATATCCTTTAAATTTTCCTCTCCTCTCACAATTTTTTCTTTCGCCATGTTTTAAATCCCTCCTATTCTAGATATATGATTTTATCAATTTTTGCTAAATTCACAAATGAATAGATTTATGAGTTAAATTGTTTAACATGTGAGGAATTATATGACCCCGAGCACTTTTAGAGCACTTTTAATTTTTTGTCTTACGTCCTCGGTTGCTTCTAGAATTAGAGGGCGTCTTGGAAAACCTACATCGCATCCTCTTATTTTTAATGTTTCGTACAATGCGGTAATTCTAGGCTGTCTAAAGGCTGATTCAACGCTTATTATTTTTTGCTGGATTTCCAATGCTTCTTTAAGTTTATTTTGAGCTACATTTTCAAAAATCTTCACATATAGTTCTGGTAATGCATTCGCAATTGATGGAACAACTCCATGAGCCCCAGCAATTAGCCCTAGTGTTGCAAGAGTGCTATTGGCGTACAGGAAAATAAAGTCTTTTTTAACTTCCTTACAGTGTTTAATGCATTCATATAGTTGTGCTAGGTTTGCTGCTGTTTCCTTGATACCGATTATTCCATCGATCTCAGCTAGTTCGGCTGCTTGCCGCGGAGTTATATTAAATCCACAGACGGATGGATTATTGTAAATAAATATCGGTATGTCAACCTTCTCCGCTACAAACATATAGTGTTCTTTTAACTCTTCAAATTTCGGTGGAAGATAATAGGATGGGACGATGGAGATAGCGTCAGCACCAATATCTTGAGCATGCTTTGCTAATTCTACGCAGTCCCTAGTCGCAGTTGATCCAACATGAACTATAACAGGTATCTTGCCATTTGTTTGATCGATAATGATCTCAGCAACCCTTTTCCTTTCTTCAATTCGCATATATGGCCCCATACCAACGCTACCAAGTGCCCAAAAACCGTGAACACCGTGTTCTATTAAAAAATCTACACAGTTTCTGATGCCTTTTTCATAGATTTCTCCTTCTTTAGTGAATGAAGTTAGCATCGGCGGAACGATTCCTTGGAATTTTTTATTTCCTTCCATTTTCATCGCTCCGGTTCAGCTTTCAGTATATAATGTTGCTATTTACCATGGAAACATTACCTATATATTTATGGTGCATAATGAACTTGTGAAAATTACATTTAGAAATAGTTGCAGTATATAATGTTGTAAAAATTCCAATACTCGTACTAAAACAGTTAAGACAATATCTATTATAATTAGGTTTAATCATTAATTGTGTTAAGAAAAGGTGTGAGGAATGTATGTCAATAGGGTCTCTGCTGTAACTTTTGATGTATTTGGTACTCTTATCGAATTCAAGAGCACATTTGACGTTAGAAAATGTTATAAAGCGTCATACGATATTTTTATCTCTAAAGGACTGAATTTGGGGTCATTTGACGAGTTTTACAAAGCATGTCTGAGAGAATGGTTCAGGGTTCTTGAGAAAAGGTTTACAAGCGGAAAAGACACTACGAGAGAGGTATTTTACTTTTATGTTCTTAAAAGGTTTGGATATGATTTTAACCCTAATAGTTCGATAATTTTAGAGGCTATTTACGGCTTCTACAAAGTTTTTGCTTCAGAAATTAAATTTTCGAAAGAAACGCTAGAAAAAATGAAGATGTTAAAGAAAAGGGTAAAGATAGGTATTATTTCCGATTTTGTTTATCCGCCTTCTTTAAGAGAGATTCTTAAGAAAACTGGTTTAGAGAAAGTAGCTGATTGTATTATTATATCTTCTGAGATTGGTTGGGCTAAACCTTCGCTTCAAATATTTAATGCTGCTCTAAAATGTTTGGATGTTAATCCTAAATATGTTGTACATGTTGGAGATAGATTAGATTCTGATATTTTTGGAGCCAAAAGACTTGGAATGAAAACCATATGGATAAGAAGAACTGTACATCCTGATGAGCCATTGAATAGTGTAAGACTTAAAGCTAAGCCAGATTTTGAGGCAGATAACATTGATGATGCTTTCTCAATACTATTTAAAATTGTATAAAATACAATGCTACAATACTATTTGAAAGTTGGTGATTTTATGGGAAAACAGTACAAAATATATATTTCTTCAAGATCCTTTGGTATTTATACCGAAGAAGCGATAAGACTTTTGAAAAGTATCGGTGATGTTGAAAGAAATACTTATGGAAGACCGTTAACCGAGGATGAGCTGAAACATGTAATTAAAGACGTGGATGCATTAATTGTCGGCATCGACAATGTTACAGATGATGTTCTTAAACACGCTAATAGATTAAAGGTTCTTGCCAACCATGGAGTGGGATTGGATAATATAGATTTGGAAGCTGCCACTAAGAGGGGTATACCCGTTGTTTATTCTCCTCATGCAAACGCAGACTCTGTTGCCGATTTTACTCTAGGTTTGATTCTCGCTCTCTTGCGTAGAATAGTTGATGCTCATCTCGTCACAAAAGCTGGAGGATTTAGATCAAGAAAATTTCTCGGTGTAGAGCTTCGCGACAAGGTTATAGGTATTATTGGTTTTGGGCAAATAGGTTTTAGAGTTGCTCAAAGGGCTCTCGGCTTCGGAATGAAAGTAATTACGTACGATCCTTATGTGGCGGATGAAGTTTTAGCCAAATTTGATGCTAAAAGGGCTTCGCTTGAAGAGCTCCTAAAAAACTCTGACATCGTGACCATTCATGTGCCTCTTACAGGGGAAACAAGAAATTTGATTGGAGAAAAGGAATTAAAGCTTATGAAGAAGAACGCTGTTCTTATAAATACTGCTAGGGGAGGAATTGTGGATGAAAATGCTTTATACAAAGCTCTAAAGGAAGGGTGGATTGCTGGGGCAGCAGTAGACGTATATGAAGTGGAACCTCCAGGGAGAGATTTCCCCTTATTCAAATTAGATAACGTCATTGTTACACCTCACATCGCATTTTATACAAGGGAAGCGGTACGTAGGATGGATATGATGATTACACATGACGTAGTTAATGTTCTTCAAGGTAAAAGACCGAAAAACATAGCAAACCCGGAAGTTTTAAAATAAAAAGTGTTGTAAAGTCTAAGTACCTAAGTTTAGGATTTATTTGCGTTAAAGTGTAATTATATCCGGGTGAATTAGATAAGTTGCAGTTTCTGTAAGTTTTTCTCAAGTTCTTGAAACTCTTCATCCGTTAACGGTCTTAACGGGGAAGAAGGAATTCCTGCATTTATTCCGCGGAACTTTAAAGCCGCCTTATATGCTGCAATTTCTGAAACTTTCTTTAAAACACGTTTTATATCGTTGATCTTGGATTGTAATTGTTTAGCTCTTTCAAGGTTTCCCTTCTTTACTGAATTGTAAAGGTCAACAGCCAATTCTGGGAATAAGTTACTTATTCCAGAGATGTGAGCTTGAGCTCCGATAACGAAGGCTACAAACATCATAGAATCTCCCGCAGCAGCAATAATATACTCATCTCCGAATTTATGAACGTATTCGTGAAGTTGCTCCACATTGTAGCTTGTGTCTTTTAGTCCAACTATTTGAGGAACTTCTTTCGCTATTTTTCCAAACATGTTTGGATCTATATTGTATCCCTGCCTTCCAGCATTATTATAGATGAATAGTGGAACGTCAACGGCTTCCCCTATGGCTTTGTAATGTTTTATTAGGCCTTGAAGATCTGGTTTATAAAAGAATGGACCTATAGCACCTATAGCATCTGCACCTATATCTGCTGCATGCTTTGCTAGCTCTATTGTTGTTTTTGTATTTGATGTGCCAACATGAACTATTACAGGAACTCTTCTTTTTGTATGTTCAACAACTATTTCCATCGCCCTTTTCCTAGTTTCTAAAGGAAGCTTCATACCTTCACCTAGAGTACCTGTAACAAAGAAGCCTTTGACACCATGTTTTATTTGGAAATTGACCAGTCTTTCGAACTCTTCCTCATTCACTTCCTCCCAGCTGGTTAACGGTGTTATAAGAGCAGTTATAACTCCCTCAATTTTAAAGTCCAGCTTCAATAACCTCACCTCGAATTAACCAGCCCCTTTACTACAACTTCATTATTTTTTATTTTGCTTTTATTCTCAATTTTAGCCATACTACCATATCTCTTCTCCCACAGTTTAGATTGTATTAATCTACCTATTCTACCTTTAATCCTACGTCTAGACAGTCTTCCGATTCTCCCCATACCCATCTCCAACAACATTACATTAAAGTAGCAATATTTAAACCTATATCATCAATTATCACCAACTATGACGCACATTAGTAAGTTAAATAAACTATTCAAGTAAACTCTACATTTAACATTTCTGGATTTAATTAAACGTGCTTAAAATCACAATATATGATAATATGGTGATTTAGCTTGGGACATGTTGATTTCGCTATTCTTGCAGGTGGTAGATCCTCTAGACTGGGAAGGGATAAAGGTTTATTGGAAATTTGCGGAAAACCAATGTTTCTTTGGGTTTTGGAGGCGTGTAGACCGTATGCAAATAGAGTCCTAATTGTTACTAGTAGTATTGAACAGAAGAAAGAATATGAACGATATTTAGAGCGTTTTAGCGTTAAAGGTGTTAGGATTGTTGTCGATGAGGAAAGCGAGATTCGATGTCCACTTATTGGTGCTAGAACCGCCTTTGAAAATGCCGAATCTGAATATACATTTCTTCTTCCATGCGATAATCCTC
>CAYYZD010000028.1:0-11986 GCA_964476035.1 uncultured archaeon | reverse complement strand
TTACGGTTGCTCCTATGGTATCTGCTGCTACTGGATCTTTGCTTGCTATAATTACACCCATAGGTTTCGGATAGCCATCAGTTGGGCCTGGACCTTCCATCCCCACTACTCCATCGATTAGGCATAAATCAGGTTTATAAAATATGTTCAGATCGGCTAATGCCTGTTTCATGAAGCCATGGTATGCGGGTCGTGCACTTCTACGTAATAGAAAGCCGTATGCATTTTTCAACACTCCTGTATAATAGTAGTCCATATGTGTTTTCAGTTTCGCTACATTTATGAGATAATCGGTAAAAAGTAGAGTTTCAGGAACTTTTAGAGTCGAGAAAATTTCTCCATTTAGGTTTACTTTAACCACTTTGTCCTTTGATAGGTTTCTGCATTCTACATTAGAGTACCTTTTCGCAATATCAGCGTATCCTAATCGTTCAAAAGTTTGATCAGCTGTGGCTTGGGAGTTGTTTGACTCTACAATGAATATTCTTAAGTTGGGCAATGTCGAGTTTAGCTTTTTCACGATAGCTTCAATAATTCTAGGGTCCGTTGTCTGTCCTGAAGTTGAAGATTTTATCCCGCATAGGTTAGGTTTTATAGAGACTATTTTCTTTCCATTTAAATTAGAAAGTCCATTAACTAGGTCAATGGCTCTATTTACAGCTTCATCTATTGAATCCTCACCTGCTCTTATAAGCGAAACCAGAACTTTTTCACTCATTTTCATCAGCTAGAGAAATTATTTTTTTGGTTTTATACGACTCGTAGGCTGCTAAAATAAGCTGCAGCGATTCTCTTGCCTCTTCTCCCGTGACAATAGGTGTCTTATTCCTTATTATGGCGTCTAGGAAGTTGTCAATTTCTTTCATAAAAGACCAAGCCAAAGTCTCTTGAGGAAATCTCGGGTCAAATCTAACCGGAGTTATCCACACTTTACCTTTAATTTTTGAAGTTAGGGAATTTTTATTGTAGAAAGAAAGGGAAGGCCCCAAACAATCTGATTCAATTAGACCTTTTGTTCCAATAATTTCTATTCTTCTCATATTTTCAGTTGCTTTAAAGTTTGGTAAGTCTAACCATGCAACGTGGATGCTTCCAAGCGCTCCACACTCAAACTTTGTTAGCATAACCGCTGAGTCGTCTACAGGGATGCCTTCAAAATATGTTGAGGTCATTGAACTAACTTCTATCGGTTTACCGAGCAGCCATATCAACAAATCTGCGAGATGGGCACCTGAATCAAAGAGACAACCAATTCTTTTTAAAGCCTCTTCAGGATACTTGCTAACTTCAATTTGAGGCTGATATGGTCCCATAGTAAGGGTTGAAGCTCTTGTAAGTATAGGTTTCCCTATTTTCCCATTCTCAAGGTAATTTTTCATTAGCATATTATTCGGCAATAATCTTCGATTATATCCAACGGTGAACTTAATGTTATTTTCGGAAACAGCTGCTAGGATTTTATCTGCTTCATCCAGATTTGAAGCTATGGGTTTTTCGCAAAGTATGTGAATTCCGTGCTCCGCGGCCGTTATTACCGTCTTCGAATGAAGATGCGTTGGAACGCATACACTTATTGCTTCAACAAGACCGCTTTCAAACATTTCTTCATAATCAGTAAAATAGTGTCTAATACCATATCTTTCACAGAGAGTTCTGACTAATTCCTCATTAACATCGCATAAGGCAGTTAATCTTGCTTTTGGGTTTATCACATAATTAGGAATATGCGCTTCTTGCGCTATTCGCCCACATCCGATCACTCCGGCGTTCACTACCTTCATTTCAGTCACTTCTTATTTAGACTCATAAACATCAATTTGCGACAATTTGCTTCAAAATTTCCCGGTATTTGGTGGCTATCTGCCTCCAGTCATAGTTACGCGATTTTTTAAGTGCAATTGCACCCATAGACTTCCTTAAGCTGTAATTCAGAGCCATTTCCATCATATACTTACTTAAAGATTTTTTATTGTATATTCTCACGGCTCCCTTTCCAAGTCTAATTACTTCCGATAAAGCAGTTGACAAAACAGGCTTCCCGCAAGCAAAGTACTCGAAAAGTTTGTCAGGGCATCTGGCCTGGTTAAGTCTAAGTTCCGTTTTCATGGGAATTAAACACACGTCCATTAGATTAACGTATCCTGGAACTTGTTCGTGTGGAACAGTTCCTGTGAATAGAACTTTATCTGCAAGACCGCACTCTTTCACGTAACTTTTTATGTGTTCAAAATAGTTGGTTTTCATTTTTCCACCAACTACTAGAAATTTTATGTTTCTAATAGCGGAAGATGTTTCTTTAAGTGCCTCTAGTATCGTTTCAAAGTCTATCCACTTATCTATGGTTGCGACAAGCCCTACAACAAAATCCGCATCTTTTAGCTCTCTTACAACTTCGTGATTAATGTCTTTGGGAAAATAATCGGGCTTAAAAATTGTCAAGTCTACACCGTTGGTTAATAAAGACGCGTTTTTGATTCCCATATCTTTCAAATATTGATACAGATACATAGAAACCGTGATCACGTGATCTGCTCGTTTTAAGGTTTGTCTAAGTATTTGTTCAGATATATTCTTCATTAAAGATGACAGTAAGCTATTTTCATAGTAAATTGCAGATATATCTGGGAGCATATCCTTTAAATCGAAAACAACCTTAACATCCAATCGTTTGGCCAACAAGGTGGATAAGCCGGGAATTATATTGCAGACAACTAAAATGTCTATGGATTCGGACTTAACAATCTTTGCAATCTCTTTTACGTGAAAGGGCGTATTCAGAAAATAGTAGGCAGCCATGTCTCTGATAGCAATTGTGCGCGGACGGTGAATAATCACACGCGTTTTCCTTGCTGGATTTTCTGGATATAAATCAAATTGAAGAACATGGACATCATCGGTTTCAGCTAAAATTTCGAAAATGTGATGGTGCCTTGAAGGAACTGGATGCCTTAGCCAGTCAGAAGCTGGAACCAAAAGAATATTCATTATCTATTCACTCTGCAATTCAATAGGTGTTAGTACTCTTCTCCCAGATTTTTGAATTAACCATTTAACATATTTCTTTAAACCTGATTCTAGTGATGTCTGTGGCTTATATCCTATCAGTTGATTTGCCTTCGAGATATCTGCAACACTTCTTCTTAGGTCGCCTGGTCTAGGTCTGGTATGTATAGGTTGAAGCTCATCATCCCTGCCAAAAATCCTTAAAATAATTTTGGCAAGTTGATTTATTGAAGTTTCCTTTCCAGAGGCTAAGTTTACAACGTCGCCTATTAGTTCGTCACATTCTGAGGCTAAAAGAATTCCGTTCACTATGTCACTTACATATGTAAAGTCTCTTGTTTGGTTTCCATCACCGTATATTATGGGCGGAAGACCATTAATTACTCTTTTACAGAACTTAGGAATAACTTCAGCATAGCCTGTTTGAACGGATTTTGGCCCATATGTATTAAATAATCTAACAATCACAGAGGGTATATTATAAAGATGGTGAAAAGTCTTGATGTACATTTCTCCTGCTACCTTGCTGGCGGCGTAAACATTTGTAGATCCATATGGATGCTTCTCGTCTATAGGAAAATACTGGGCTACTCCGTATACTTCACCCGTAGACGTGAAAAGTAACTTTCTTATTTTCTTCCTATTTTCTTTTACTACCATACATACATTGAACGTTCCAGTAGCATTAACTTCGTGAACAGGAGCGGGTTTTTTGAGTGAAACTCGAAGGTTTTTAACAGCTAAGTGGAATATTTGATCGACATGTTTAGCCACGGCCCTTAAAGCTTCCAAATCTTTGACATCTCCTTTTACTATCTTTAGTGACTTTCTCTTTACATTTCTCAAGTTCCGCATTTTTCCATTAGAAAAATCGTCGAAGACTACGACCTCATTACCTCTTTCTATGAGGGCTTCAACAAGGGTTGATCCAATAAAACCTGCTCCACCGGTAATTAGAATTCTTCCCATTTAATCACCTCCATTTGTTAAATTCCATTCATTTTGAGCGTTTACAAACGACTTCTTGCGAATGTTAGAAATTATTCGCATTTTCGTTGTCCACCATTCTATATACTTTTTTATACCAACTTCTATTGGCACAGTAGGCTTATATCCAAGCATGCAGGTTGCTTTAGAAATGTCGGCGAGATGTCTTCTTACGTCCCCTGGTCTAGGGCTCTCATGCACTGGCTGTATCTCATCCTCTTTTCCAAAAGCCTTCAAAACCATATTAGCAATTTCAATTATTGATGTTTCTTTTCCATAGCCTATGTTCACCTTGTCTCCGACAAGTTCGCGGCATTTCGAAGCAGAAATTATCCCTTTTACCGTATCTGTGACATATGTGAAGTCTCTTGTTTGGTTTCCGTCTCCGTAAATAATGGGAGAAAGTCCCTCAGAAACTCTTCTTACGAATTTCGGGATAACCTCCATGTAAGTGTCTTCGCGGGCTCTTGGTCCATAAGTATTGAAGGGTCTAACAATTACTGAAGAAATGTTAAAAGTTTCACAGAAAGATCGAACGTACATTTCTCCTGCAAGTTTACTGGCTGCATAGGGTGTGGTGGGTTCTAATGGGTGCTTCTCATCCATCGGGACATACTTTGCAGTACCGTAAACTTCACTTGAAGAGACATAAATAAGCTTCTTAATTTTCGGATTATCTTTCATAACCATGCAAACGTTAAGAGTTCCAGTGGAGTTTACCTCATGGACCTGAACGGGATCCTCTAATGATAAGCGCAAATTCAAAACGGCTAGATGAAATATTTGATCGACATGTTTGGCTGCTGCTTTTAATGCTTTAAAATTTCTAATATCTCCTTTAACGATTTTCAAATACTTGCTTTTAATATGCATCAAATTTTCCTGTTTACCACTTGATAAGTCATCAAACACAACAACAAAATCTCCATTCCTTATCAATTCTTCAACGAGGGCAGAGCCAATGAAGCCTGCGCCACCAGTAACTAAAACCTTTCTTTTTTCTCTCATTTCTAACACATTGATTAAGTTTTATTTAGTTTAACTTCTGCCAATTTGTATTCTTGATATACCAATTGACAGTAAAGTTGATTGCATCATTCAAACGATTTTTTGGGGCCCATTCAAATTGATGAGCTGCCTTTGTGCAATCTAAAGCAGTATGATAGATTTCCTGGGCGCCCCTAGACAAAGATTCATCTATCACGGTTTGTACAGAAACTGGTAAGTATTTCGAAATAATTTTTGCAAGATTATGCAGCGATGTTTCGCTTCCGCTACCTAAATTAAATGTTTCTCCTTCAATTCCTGAAGTTATTCCCATCAGAATGAGCCCTTCGACAATATCATTAATGTAGATGAAGTCTCTTGTCGCTTCAGGATCACTTATACGTATCAATCCAAACTTAAGTCCATCATGAATCATTTGAGGAATTACATTCGGTGGCTTCTGTCTTGGGCCAAAGATTGTAGAAGGTCTAGCTATAACTATTGGCAAAGAATAAGTGTTCCTGTAGGCATGGGCTACCATTTCCGCAGCAGCTTTAGAGGCACCATAAAAATTTTTGGGTTTTAAAGGTGTATTTTCAGGAATAGGACTATACCCTGGGTCTCCGTAAACAGCGGAACTGCTGACCAGAATTATTTTTTTCAGGGAATTGGATCTGTAACATGCCCTTAGAAGATTTTCAGTTCCTTGCGTATTTATGTATAAAAGTTTCTTCATACTGGCATAGGTTCGTTTTTCTTTTTTTGCAGTGGCAAGATGATATAGGATATCAACGTCTTCAGTTATATCTTGTATACTGCGGAACTTTGTTAGATCTCCGCGTAGAGTTTTGAAATTAGGGATTCTAGAAAAACGTTGTAAGAGTCCCAGATTCTTATGTATTAAAACTCGGCAAATTGCTCCTTTTTTCAAGATCGCTTCGACTAGATGAGAACCAACAAAGCCTGATGCTCCCGTAATAAGAATTCTTGCATTTTTTAATTTTTTCATTTATTTCAGCCATGAATCTATCTTATTTACGTAGCCGGAGAAGTTCTGTCAGAATAGGTTTACCCGCACTATACCAGCTAGTAATAGGTTGCATTTTGCTAAATCCCCGTTTTTTATCGTATTTTTTCGTAACTTGCACTTCCTTTACTTTGAAGCCCTTTTTTATAGCTTCCATATAAAGATAAGGCTCTAGACTCCATTTGTCAAATTTTTCAGGTATACTTATACTATTTAAAATATCTAGCCGAAATGCTCTGAATCCATTAGATGCATCAGTCGCTGGGAATCGGGCAGCTATCCGGAAAAAAAGAGTGAATAATCTCGTCGTTATAGCCCTTGACAGAGGCATGTTAATTGTCTGCTGGCATTTGAGATATCTTGAACCTTGTATAAAATCGAAATTTTCATAAAGAATCGGTTTGAGCAGCAAGGGGATTTCTGACGGGAAATCTTGAGTATCCGCACCTAATATTACACATACATCATACTTCTTCTGCAAGGCATATTTTATACCAGTTAAAATCGCTTTAGATACTCCGACGTTTTCCTTGTGCGAAATTACTGTAGCACCACATCTTTCGGCTTCTTCCGCAGTTTTATCCCTACTTCCATCATTTATAACTAAAACTTCATCGATAAGTCTAGCAATATTTTTATCTTTAAGTATACCTTTTATTACTTCTCCAACTTTTCCTTCTTCGTTAAATGCAGGTATTATAGCAATTATCCTAATTTTAACCACCAAAGAAAGCGAATATATTTTCTACTATATACTCGATATCAACATGTGAAAGAGCAGGGTGACACGGTAGTGAGAGAATCTGTTTTGCGGCCTTTTCCGCTACTGGATACATGTTTTCTGAAAAGCTGAATAATTTTCTATAGAGTGGTTGCAAGTGTACTGGAATTGGGTAATGGATACCCGTCTCAATTTCCCTCTCAGCTAAATATTTCCTTAGTGAATCCCTGTTAGATGCACGAATTACATAAAAATGATAAACATGTTTAGCCCAGTTTTTCTCAACAGGCCTAACAATTTTATCCCCTAAACCTTTAAACAATAAATCATAAATTGATGCGTTTCTTCTTCTTGCCTCGTTCCACTTATTTAAGTATCGCAACTGAACTCTTGCAATTGCAGCGTGTATTTCGCTTAGGCGCATGTTATATCCAAGGCTTTCGTGAACATTTTTTACTTTTTGTCCCTGATTTCGTATAATTCGTGCTTTTTCAGCTATTTCCATGTCATTTGTTACAAGCATTCCTCCGTCACCACATACAGTCATATTTTTTGATGGATAAAACGAGAAGCAACCTATGTCTCCGATTGAGCCCACTTTTTTCCCTTTATATAGGGCTCCATGAGCTTGACAAGCATCCTCGATAACATGTAGACCGTGTTTTTCGGCGATTTTAACTATGGGATCCATGTCAGCGGGATGCCCATATAAATGAACAGGGATTATCGCTTTTGTTTTGGGAGTAATACTTTTTTCTATGGATTCTACGTCCATCGTATAAGTTTCTGAATTAATATCCACAAAAACTGGCTTTGCACCTACAAAAAGGGCAACGTTTGATGTTGCAATGAAAGTGTTTGGGACAGTGATTATTTCATCCCCTTTTCCAATGCCGAGCGTAATTAATGCAAGGTGCAGCGCTGCTGTTCCGGAGTTTAATGCAACAGAATATTTTGCACCGCAGTATTCTGCAAATTTCTCCTCCAACTTTCTGTTTTCTTCGCCTAGGATGTAGCGTCCTGAATTTAAAACCCGTAAAACCGCTTCTTTTTGATCGTTAGTTATTAATATTTTCATTAAAGGAATCATAACTAAACATCCTCTAAATGATATGGCTTATCCTTAAAACCAGTCTTGCAAACGAGTTTGTCTATTCTTTTTATAACTCTTGCGGGAACACCATAAGCAACTGAATTAGGTGGTATATCTCTTGTCACAACGGAACCTGCGCCTATCAAAGAGTTCTGACCGATCTCTACATGAGGAAGAATAGTAACATTCGCTCCTATGCGAGTATTCTTTCGAATGAGTGGGCCTTTTAGGCATAATCCACAACGTGGGTGGGGGTCGTTTGTCAAAACACAGTTTGGTGCAAGGAAAACTCCATCCTCAATAACGGTATATTCAGGTATAAAAACTCCTGAATGTATCCTAACATGATTTCCAATAAATGAATTTCTTTCAATTACGCTATGAGAGCCAACTACTACGTCTTCCCCGATGAAGTTCTCCTCACGAATCAGTGCAGCATGACCTGTTTGAAATTTTGCTCCTATTTTTGTACCAGCGTAGATTACTGTATGTGAACGAATTATTGAATTATCTTCAATTACTGTTTCGAGTTCTCCAGGCTTTTTTCCTTTCGGAGGATGGCCGATAACCACATAACTTCCTATCCGAACATTTTTACCTAACTTAACATTCGGATACAGATAAAACCTTTCTACCAATGTTGCTTCACAACACCATGACCCGCTGTTTTTGTAAGGATTTAATGGCAATTTCACAGACTTTTATAACTCTTGATGCCACATAACCGTCTACATCGGGTTGTTTATTCCTCTTTACACAATCTACAAAGTGTGTTAGTTCCAGTTTTAAGGGTTCTTCATTTTCGATATCTAATTCTCTACAAGGCCCTTCATGAATTTTAAACTTTGAATGAGCATCATCGGAACATATTCTCTTTTCAAACATCCGTATTTTCTTTGAGACGTAATCCGCATGAATCTCCCCTTCGCTTCCGATAACCCAAGTTTCTCTAACTTTTTTTGGATGCAACCAGCTTGAGAATATGTAATTTTTAATTGAGCCAAAGTCTAATGTAACAAAAGCTACCTCTTCAAACTTCTTTCTTAAGAAAGAGCCCCCGACTGCTTGTACTCTCATTGGAAGCGTTTCATCAAACAGAAATAAAGAGATATCTACATCATGAATAGCAAGGTCAATTATGACTCCGCATTCGTTTTTAGGTATAAATAAGCATGTTCTGTTTCCTACTATGAAGTATACATCGCCCAAGGTTCCTTTCGTCAATTCTTCCTTTAATTTTCTAACAAGAGGATTAAAACGAAACACATGCCCCGCCATTAAGATTAAATCTTCTTTTTCTGCAAACCTTGCGAGTCTTTGTGCTTCTTTGAAAGTTAAAGCTAAAGGCTTCTCGATTAGTAAATGTTTACCTGCCTTTAGGAATTCAAGACCTAGCTTATAATGTGTATTATTGGGAGTGCAGATACTTACAGCATCAATTTTTTCATTGTTAAGTATTTCTTTATAATTTTCCGTTGATTCTAAGTAATATTGATCAGTTATTCTCTTACAGATTTCATGATTGGCATCGCAGATTTTTTCAAATTTAACAATTCCCGCAGTTTCTAGACTTTTAAATACTCTCACATGATTTTTTCCCCAATATCCAGTGCCAATAACAGCTACGTTTATGGTTGATTTCATAATTTGCCCCCGAACCTTCTTTTGTTTACCGTTTTTGTAAAATACTCATTAGCGTCAATTAAGTCAGTAATTGTACCTACATCCCAGTGGATACCATTTAAAACTTTATAGTATACCTTTTCTCCTTCATCAATGAGCCTCTGGATGGCATCAGTTAATTGATATTCGCCTCCTGCACCAGGAGTTATACTGTGGATAGCATCAAAAATACGAGGTGAGAAAACGTAAACTCCTAAAGCACCAAGATCACTTGGAGCCTCAAGAGGAACAGGTTTTTCAACAATTCTTTCCACCAAATTTCCACGTGGTTGAATTATTCCGTATCTTGAGATGTTCTTAACAGGAATCACGCCTATAGTTGCTGAGGAATCGGCACAAGAACGGTGGAAGTCAATTATTTCTTTGACAAAAGTATCTGGGGTAAATAAGCTATCTCCAAGAACAACTACGAATTCTTCATCCATAAGGAAGGGCCTCACTATTTTTAGGGCATAAGCAATTCCCTTTCTTTCAGGGAATTCCTCACTGTTTTGAACAGCATAAAAAATGTTCATGCGCATTCTGGATCCATTGCCGAAATAATCTATGAGAGCATGCTTTTTCCATCCAGTTACAATGAAAACAGTGTCTACCCCTGCTATTTTTATGCTTTCAAGGATATATTCTAATACTGGTTTCCCAGCTATGTGTAACATCTCCTTTGGCACGGCATATGTCAATGGGCGCAGTCGCTTGCCTTTTCCTGCAGCCAAAACGACTCCTTTCATAAAATCACCTCCTATTTCATGTTGATGTATAACATAGTTCTCATGTCTAGGGTTGGAGATTCAACCATAAACTCACAAATCGGTCATTATAAGAAAATTCTTGAAGGTTTGAATCGTAAATCCAAAGTTCAAAGAATATCAGAAAAGGATACCCATGAGTTTTGGTATTTCTCGTTAAAATCAAATTTAAGCCCGAAATTTCTAAATCATTTATCGTTATAGTTGTTACATTTAGCATGTTTCTTTGAAGATAAATAAAGGCGGATTCAGGGATTGTAATATCTACAAGGGATTCCCAGATCTCGTCGTCAGCGAGGTGAAACTCAAAATGGTATATTGGACGCACTGAACTTGGTATAGAATCTCCATGACTTGGAAGAAGATCAGTTCGGTTACATATTTTTACGCGTAGAGAATAATTTGCAGGTTGTCCTAGGTTATTTTTGACTACCACAAAAAATTGACATGAATAAGAGTTACTAATATTGAGATTGAACGGATATTCAGCGGCTTCTCCTTTGTGTCCTAGAATCCATATTTGAGAAAAGGGCTGTGTCACATTAGAAAATTGAAGTTGAGGAATAATAACTAATAAAATTGTTGAAACTAGAATAGCCGTTACCGCTAGATTAAGTCCTGTTCCGAAATAAAAAATAGAACGCTTTGATCGTTTCAATAACTAACACCGACTTTTGAATTTAAATTCGTTTACTGGCACATGTTTTCTAAAATTTCTTTCTCGAAAGACAATTTTTTAAATTCCCTTCGTAATCTTGAATCTTTAACAGAAAAGTCATTAAATTTTTTAAGAAAAACGCGTCCTTTTTCTGTTACTGTATAAAAACCGCCATCGTCCGAACTTATTAAACCAGCATTGATTATCTTTTTTAGGTATTTTTTCAGTAATGCATGACTAAGATTTGCAAGATACATAATCCTGGTTTTTCTTGAACCATTGCCTGTAACCCTTAAAATATCCGCTATTATTTTTAACTTATCTCTATATTTCATAATCTCTCTCTCCAAGGCAGCTAAAAAATTTAAAAATAAACTTAGAATCTATTAAGCCAGCCTCTGCCACATTTCCTAAATTGTAATTTTTTAATTTTAGGCTTTGGTTCTTTATGGGAAGCCTTACGGGTTGAGTGAGATTTAGTAAGGTGCGTTCGGATAAATTTGCCCCATCCACCAACACTTGGGTGTGGCGGTAAAATATATGGAGTATTTGAAATGTTAAAGTTTCCAGCCCAATTTTTAACTATTTCCTGGAAACTGAGTGGTTTATACCTTCTGGTTGCAACTATTACCGTTCCGCGGTCAATAAAAAGTAGAGGATAATCTTTAATAGCTATCCCTTCAGCTCTAACTCTGTCGTTGAATTTTTCAAACCAAAGCTTTTTCCATTCTTCTTTAAGTTTCTTTCGAAACGTCATCCATTTTTTCAGATTATCCTCTAATACTATTCCCTCCATGGTAGGAGCGGAGAAGAAAACGTTAATGACTAATACCTTCTCCTCTTATAACCACATTAACATCGAAAAAGCACTATTTAAGCCTATAAGGACGAAACATATAGACCAATATTCTAGAAAATTAATGTGCTTTTCTGTGCATCTTACTAGATTGTAACAAAAACTTAACATGAGTATTGTAAAGAATAATTTGTTCAGAATTTTAAACTAGAACAAAAGAGTTAGAAAAACAGAAATTTAGAATAAAAAGTCTATATTTAAGCTTCTTATCCATTAAAATAGTGC